>JALDXK010000074.1:0-15206 GCA_032155105.1 Acidobacteriota bacterium | reverse complement strand
AAGCCACGACGGCAGGCGGCGAAGGTCTTCGCGCTCGGTGGCGCTGGTCCGCAGGTCCGAGAACGTCGACACCGCGATGACGCCACGGACCGCGGGTTCGATCGCAGCGGCCTGCAGCGCGACCCCGGCGCCTAGCGAGTGGCCGAGCAGGACGACATCGTGCGCATTGGCCTGCCGAATGACGCGCCGCACGTCCTGCTTCTCGTGAAATCCATAGGTGCAGTAGTTGCCGGCCGACGTGCCGTGCGCGCGGCTGTCGTACGCGATCACGTCGTAGCCGAGTGGCAGAAAGCGTTCGATCACCGCGAGGGCGGCGTCGCGGTTGTAGCCGATGCCGTGCAGGTGGACGATCGTCCTCCGCTGAGCGCCGCCGCTCGCGCGACAGTGCCATCCCGCAAGTGGGCCGGCGTCGCCGCTGAACTCGCGCGCCACGCAACCCGCCGGCGGCGGCAGCAGCGGCGCCAGCCGCGGAGGTGACAGGATTCTCGCCGCGGCCATGCCCGGCAACGGGCTCAGCAGCACGGCCAGGATCACACCGGCGAACAATGCCGTCGCAACCAGCGCAATCTTGAGTGTCGACAACTGGAAAACTCTACAATGCAGCCAGCAAATGGCGCAGCCATTTAAGAGGGCCTTAGGCCTCTTCGACGCCGTGATGATCGTCATCGGCGGCATCATCGGTTCCGGCATCTTCATCAATCCGTACATCGTTGCCCAGCGGCTCGATTCGTCCGAGATGGTGATCGGCGCATGGGTCACGGGCGCCGCGATCGCGCTGGTCGGCGCGCTGTGTTACGCCGAACTGGGCGCGATGATGCCGGCGGCCGGCGGGCAGTATGTCTACCTGCGCGACGCCTATCATCCGCTGGTCGCGTTTCTCTATGGCTGGGCGCTGCTGTTCATGATTGAAGCGGGCGCGATGGCGGCCGTGGCGATGACCTTCGCCGAGTACGCGGTGCGCCTGGTCACCGATCAGCCGCAGGCCTCCGCGCTCGTTGGCGCCGGCGGCATCCGCGCCATCGCGATCGGCGCCATCGTCTTTCTGTCGATGATCAATTACCTCGGCGTGGTGCCCGGCAGCCGTCTCTTGAACGTGTTCGTCGTCCTCAAGGTGGCGGCGCTGGCGGTGGTGATTGCCGTTGGCCTGTGGTTCACCGGCGTGGTCGACGCCGCGCAGCAGCTCCCGGCGCCTACCTCGGACGCATCGCTGGCGGCGTTCGGCGCGGCGTTGATCCCGATCGTGTTTGCCTATGGCGGCTGGCAGAACGCCAACTACGTCGCCGAGGAGATCAAGGACCCGAAACGGATCCTGCCGTTGTGCCTGCTGATTGGCACCGCGATCGTCGCAGTCGTCTACGTCACGATCAACATCGCGTATCTCAAGGCGCTCGGCCTCGGCGGGCTGGCCGCGACGACGACGCCGGCATCGGACTCGGCGCGATTGTTGTTCGGTGCGGCCGGCGACCGATTCGTGACCGCGGCGATCGCGATCTCGACGTTCGGCTTCCTCAACCTGTGCGTGCTGGCGCCGACGCGTGTGTACTACGCGATGGCCGCCGACGGCGCGTTCTTCCCGCAGGTGGCCCGCCTGCACCCGAAGTTTCAAACGCCATCGCTCGCCATCATCCTGCAGTCGACGTGGGCGGTGGCGCTGACGTTGACCGGCACCTACGGACAACTGCTCGACTACGTGGTGTTCGCGGATTGGATCTTCTTCGGGCTCACCGTGGCGTCGGTGTTCGTCTTCAGGCGAACGATGCCCGATACGCCGCGCCCGTTTCGCGCGTGGGGCTATCCCGTCACCCCGGCCCTGTTCGTGATCGCGGCGATCGCCATCGTGTTCAGCGTGATTCGCGTGAGCCCCGTGCAGTCGGCGATCGGTGTCGCCCTGATGGCCGCCGGCGTTCCGGCTTTCTATTATTGGAAAAGAACGTCCGGCTCATGAATCTCTCCGCTCCCTACATGCGATGGGCCAAGACCCGGCCCCGCGTCAGCTACGATCTGGCGTCGAGCGGGCTGAGGCCCGTTACCACCGAAGAACTGCTCGGCAGCCTCGCGGCCAAGGACGCGTTCGAGATGTCCGGTCCGAACGACGAGGGCTTCATGCCGCTGCGCCAGGCGATCGGCGGTCGCTACGGCATGCCGACCGAGTGCGTGACGATCGCTGCCGGTGCGTCGGGCGCCAACTTTCTCACCTGCCTGGCGCTGTTGCAGCCCGGAGACGATGCGCTGATCGAGATGCCCGTGTACGACCCGCTGATGGCCGCGGCCCGGGCGGCGGGCGCACGCGTGGTGCCTTTTGCGCGGCGGTGGGACGACGGCTTCGCGCTCGATCCCGAGGCGGTGCGGCGTTCGATGACGCCGGCCACGAAGCTGATCATCCTCACCAACGCGCACAATCCCAGCGGCGCGATGGTGTCCAGCGCCGCGCTCGACGAACTCGGCGCGATCGCCGCGAAGGCGGGTGCGATCGTGATGGTCGACGAGGTCTATGCGGAGGCGCAGTACCGAGATGATCCACCACCAGTGCCCGCGGCGCGCCGTGGTGATCCGTTCGTGACGACCAACAGCCTGACGAAGGCCTACGGTCTGGCAGGCTTACGGTGCGGCTGGATTCTCGCCGCGCCGCACCTGTCCCAGCGCATCCGCGAGATTCGAGACGCCGTCGACGGCAGTGGGCCGTTCGTCGCCGAGCGGCTGTCGCTCACCGCGTTCGACAACCTCGATCGCCTGCGCGCCCGTGCCCGGCAGATTCTCTCGCGCAACGTGTCGGTGGTCCGGGAGATGGCCGTCGGCCATCCGCGGCTCGAATGGCTGGCGCCGGCGGCCGGCACCACCGCCTTCCCCCGCGTGGTCGGCGTCGACGACACGCGCGCGCTCGTCGACACGCTGATCCGCGATCACGACACGGTCGTCGTGCCCGGACATTTCTTCCAGTCGCCCCAACACATCCGAATCAGTTTTGGCGGAGACGGAGCGATGGTGATAGAAGCGCTCGTACGGCTCGGCATGGCGCTCCGGGGTTAGTGCAATGCGTGCGTTCTGGCTGAACTGTCATCTGTCATACGCCTGCCGCGACAGCGGCATGTGCTGCACGGCAGGCTGGCCGATTCCTGTCGAACGCGCGCGCGTGACGGCGATCGATGACGTCATCCAACGCAACGTCATTCCCCTACGCGTGCAGCCGTGGCTCGTCCCAGACGCCGCGATGCCCGAAGACGTTGCGGGGATGCTGGCGCTCGGCAACAACGGGCATTGCGTGTTCTTCGAGGCGGGCAAGCCAGGCTGCGCCGTGCACGACGTCAAGCCGGCGGCCTGCGTGCACTTTCCCTATGTCTGCCTGATCGATCAACGCGGCGTGCACGTGACGTTGTCGCATTACTGCCCGACGGCGGCGTCGCTGTTGTTCGAGCACTCCGGCGACATCGCGGTGGTCGAAGGACCGCTGCCGGTGCCCGAGGGTCACGTGCTCGAAGGGCTCGATGCGCGCGAATCGCTGCCGCCGGCTGCGGAAGGCGGCCCCGCGACTGGGCCGCGATTGCTGTCGTTCGACGAATTCAGCGCGTGGGAACGCGAGGCAGTCTCCCGCGCGCACATCGGCACACGGCAGCCGACCGATCTCGCGCTCTTTGAGCATGCCCGCGGCGCAGTACCGCCGCCATGGGGCTGGCCAGCGGCGCGTCGCGATTTCGAAGCAGCGTGGTCGGCGCTGGTCGAGCCGGAATGGCCGCGATACGAAGATGCGTTGCGGCGCTACGCCGCCGCCAAGGTCTTTGCGTCCTGGGCGGCGTACCAGGGCGACGGCCTGGCTGCGGTGCGGCGCGCCGTGGAGATCGCTGGCGCCGTGCTGCGCGTCGAATGCGCGCGCCGTTCGGCGGAGAACCAACAGCCGCTCGATCGCGACCTGCTGACGCAGGCGATCGGCCAGGCCGATCTGTTGCTCGTGCACTACGCGGACCCGGAGCGGCTCGCCGCTGAGCCGTAGCGGCGAGCGTAATATAGCGGAGTCTCATGCAGCGACTCATCCTTCTGGCGCTTCTCGCCGGCGCCGTTGTCAACGGTCAGCCCCGCGGCTTCGACCTCCTGATCCGGAACGGCACCGTCATCGACGGCAGCGGCAATCCGCGCTACGACGCCGACGTCGCCATCCGTGGCGGCTTCATCGCGGCGATCGGCGACCTGGACGACGCGACGGCGGCAACGACCATCGACGCCCGCGGCCTGTTCGTCACGCCCGGGTTCATCAACATCCACAGCCACGCGTCGCCCGACGCGCTGCCGACCGCCGTGAACATGCTCACGCAGGGGGTGACGACCGAGATCGTCAATGCCGACGGTGGTGGATCGCTCGAGATCGCGCTGCAGATGCAGCGGCTCGCGGCCTCCGGCCTGGCGGTGAACATCGGCGGCTACATCGGCTTCAACGCCGCGTGGCTCAACGTGGTCGGCAACGCCGATCGCCGGGCGACGCCCGAGGAGATTGCGCGCATGCGCGCGCTGATCGCAGCCGGATTGAGCCAGGGCGCGTGGGGCGTGTCGGCCGGTCTCGACTACAAGCCCGCGTACTTTGCGCGCACTGAAGAGGTGATCCAGGTCGTGGACGTGGCGCGGCCGGCGCGGACGAACTTCACCAACCACGATCGCGTCACGCCGGAATCGAACTACAGCTCGGCGATCGGTGTCGCGGAGACGGTGGCGATCGGCAGCAAGGCCGGCCTCGTGCCCGTGGTCACGCACATGAAGGTGCAGGGCCGCGAGCAGGGGAAGGCGGGCGAGGTGCTCGCCTTGATGGCCCAAGCCACGAAGCGCGGTCATTACACTACCGCGGATGCGTATCCATACCTGGCCGGCCAGTCGGGACTGGGATCGCTGATCATCCCCGGGTGGGCGCAAGACGGTGGGCGCGACGCGATGCTGAAGCGATTCGCCGATCCCAGGATGCGCGTACTGATCATCAAGGAGTCTGAGGAAGCGATGGCCGCGCGCTTCGGCGGACCCGAAGGCGTCTACCTGCCGCGCACCGAGCAGCAACTCACGGCGGTGATGAAGCAGATGAACGCCGGCGCCGGCGAAACCGTGCTGCGCATCCTCGAGCAGGGCGATCCGGGAGCGATCCTTCGCTTCGGCATCGAGGATGACTTGATCAAGATCCTGAAAGATCCAGTGACGTCGATGGCGTGCGATTGCGGCGCGTCGACGGCCACGCGCGTGCACCCGCGATTCTATGGATCGTATCCGCGCGTGCTGGGCCGCTACGTGCGTGAGCAGAAGATCATGAGCTGGGAACAGGCGATCAGGAAATCCAGCTGGCTGCCGGCGGCGACCATCGGCATGACCGACCGCGGCCTGCTCGCCGCAGGCATGGCGGCCGACATCGCGATCTTCGATCCGCAGACGGTGATCGATCGCGCCACGTATGAAGCGCCCGCGTTGCCCTCGGAAGGTATCAAGTTCGTGATCGTCAACGGCACGCTCGCGCTCGAGAACGGTGAGGCGACGGGTGGTCGGCATGGCATGGCGCTGTTCCGCACCGCCAACATGCCGAGCCGCGCCACCAACGTGGGCATGCGCACGCTGACGGCGAAGGGCACCGTGTCGGGCCGCCGGGTGGCGATCAACCTCACCCAGCGCGCCGGGGCCCGCGAGGTTGCGGGCAGTGTTGTCGTTGAGGGGCTGGCGCCGTTCACAGGTCTCGGCACCCTGCAGAGCACCGCTCGGTGGGCGTCGTTCTCCGCCGTCGCCGGCGATCGCGCGGTCGTCGTGATCGTTGATCGCGACGATCCGTCCAACCCTGACGGCGTAACCGTCGCGGTGAATGCCGACGGGGTTCCCTGGCTACGCGGCGCGATGCCGCAATCCGGAGTGGTGATCAAATGAGACGACTGACGAGGCTGACGGTGGCCATGGCATTCGCGGGATGCGCGCCAAGCGCTCCCGCGCCGCCCGCCGCCACCGCTGATGCCGCGCCGCCGCCGCCGTCGCTGACGTCGCTGGAGCCGGCCGATCTCGATGCGTTCATGACGCACGTCGTCGCCGAGCAGCGCGCGATCGGCGTGACCGCTGCCGTGATGCACAACGGCAAGGTGATTTTCAGCAAGGGATTCGGTGTCGCCGACACGGCTCTCAACGCGCCGGTCACCACCAGCACACTGTTTGCCGCCGGCTCGGTGACCAAGCAGTTCACGTGCGCGGTCGCGTTGCAGTTGCAAGAGGAAGGCAAGCTGTCGTTCGACGATCGCGTGTCCCGGTTTGTCGGCAAGGACTTCGGCCACACCGACGACATCACCCTGCGCGATCTTGGCAATCACGTCTCCGGGTACCGCGATTACTACCCGCTCGACTTCGTCGACCGGCCGATGGCCAGGGACACGCCGGAAGACGAGATCCTCAGGACGTTCACCAACCGGCCGCTCGACTTCGCGCCCGGCACGCGATATTCGTACAGCAACACCGGCTACCTGCTGCTGGGCCGAGCCACCGAGGTGGCCAGCGGCAAGCCGTTCGCGCAGTCGCTGCAGGAACGCATCCTCGCTCCGCTCGGCATGACCAACACGCGATTCGAGGCAACGCGCGGCTCGGTCGGGCTCGCCGAAGGCTACACGCCGATGGGACTCGGACCCGCCATGCCGGCGATTCCAGAGGGGAAGGGGTGGATTGGCGCCGCCGGGGGCCTGTGGACCACGCCGGAAGATCTGTTGAAGTGGGATCTCGCGCTGATCGACGGCAAGGTGCTGAAGCCGCCATCGTGGAAAGAGATGACGACGCCGCGCACGCTGGCCGACGGGCGCACCAGCGCGTACGGATGCGGCCAGTCGATTCGCGATCGCGGCCCGCTGCTCGTGCTCGAACATGGCGGCGGCGTGAGCGGCTTCGGCACGCGCAATGCGATGGTTCCAGCCACGCGATCGGCCGTGGTCGTGATGGCGAATTCCGACTGGGCAGCCGGCGTGCTCGACACGATCCAGTCGGCGGTGCTCGCCAAGATGATGCCCGTCGCGGAGGCGCCGAAGGTTGCGGGCGTCCCCGCGAAGGACGCCGCGCTCGATCTGCTGCGGCAGATCACCGCCGGCAACGTCGACCGCACGACACTCGCGGATGAGTACAACGCGTTCCTGACCGCCGACCGGCTCGCCGCGTGGTCGACATCGCTGCAGGGCACCGGCGAGATCAGCGACGTGGCACCGGGCCCCATCGTGGAACGCGGCGGGCTCGAGGTGTCGTCTCTGCGCCTCACGGTTGGCTCCACGCCGATTCGCACGCTGATGTATCGCGCGCCCGACGGAAAAATCGAAGAGTTCCTGTTCTTTCGCCGATGAGTCCCGCCGCGCGCCGCATCCTGCTGGCGATCCTGATCCTCGGCATCGCCGGCATTTCACTCGAGCTGTGGCTGCTCGCTCACACGGAAGATGTCTACCAGCTGATCCCGTTGATCCTGGCCGTGTCGGCAATCGTCGCTGCGGCCGCGGTGGTGGGGCGGCCGTCCGCGGGAACGGTCCGCCTCTTCCAAGCCGTGATGGCGTTGTTCCTGCTCAGCGGTGTGGTCGGGATGTGGCTGCACTTCCAGGTCAACATGGAATTCCAGCTCGAGATGGATCCGGCATTGACGGGCATGGCGCTCTTCAGAAAATCGATCCTGGCCAAGTCGCCGCCGGCGCTGGCGCCTGGCGCGATGATCCAACTCGGGCTGATTGGGCTAGCCTATACATTCCGCCACCCGGCGCTTGCGCGACCCGGGTGATCAGCGTGCGGTGTTCGCGCAGGAGAAGGCACATGATTCGCACGCTTTCAGTGTTTCTGTTCGCGCTTGCCCTGGCGGCGCCGTCAGTGGCCCAGGTCGGCAAGTCGCAGGGCGTTGTCGACGCCAACAACGTGGCGGAAGCCGATCTCGCCAAGATGCCGGGCATGACGCCGGCGATTGCGAAAGCGCTCGTCGCCGCGCGCCCATTCGACAGCATCACCGCGCTCAACACGTTCCTGCTCGGTCAGAAGCTCACGCAGGAACAGGCCAACGCGCTCTATCGGCAGATGTTCGTGCCAATCAACCTGAACACCGCGTCGGCCGCGGAGATCATGTTGGTTCCCGGCGCGGGCAAGCGGATGGCGCACGAGTTCGAGGAGTACCGGCCGTGGCGCTCCTATGCGCAGTTCGACAAGGAGATCGGCAAGTACGTGGACGCGAAGGAAGTTGCGCGACTGGCGCAGTACACCTTCATTCCGCTGAACCTCAACACCGCGACCGAGGCCGACTTCATGACGATTCCCGGCGTCGGCAAGCGCATGGCCCACGAGTTCGAGGAGTATCGGCCGTGGAAGACGCAGTCCCAGTTCGAGAAGGAGATCGGCAAGTACGTCGACGCCAAGGAAGTGAAACGGCTGTGGCGCTACGTGTACATCCCGTAGCAGGTTCACTTTTACGGAAAGTGAAAAAGTGAAGCAGGTTCCTTTATTCGTCTTCAATCGCGAGGGCAAGCTGACGGGGCCGCTGGAGCTGCCGCGCGTGGAGAAAAGTGATGCCGAGTGGGAGGACTTGCTCACGCCAGAGCAGTTCGCCGTTGCGCGGGCGCATGGCACCGAGCGGCCTTTCTGCGGCACGCTCCTCGACAACAAGCGCCACGGCGTGTATTCGTGCGTCTGTTGCGGCTTGCCGCTGTTTGCGTCGAACGCGAAGTTCGATTCGGGGACCGGGTGGCCGAGCTTCTTCCAGCCGATCGCGGACGAGAACGTCGCCACCAAGCCGGATCGCAGCTACGGCATGCTGCGCGTCGAGATCCTGTGCGCGCGCTGCGACTGCCATCTTGGCCACGTCTTTCCCGACGGCCCGGAACCGACCCGGCAGCGGCACTGCGTGAACTCCGAGTCGTTGAAATTTACCGACGTCGATGAGCTGTCGCAGTTGGCCGACCCCGCGGCGGACGCATCAACGGCCTAGCCGTGCCCCCTCGCGTTGAACCTTCGTCTTGAACCTTCGTCTTGAACCCTCGCGTGGTTAACGGAGCGGTGGCGTACTTTCCGGCGGGCGCCGGTGACGCGTCGCCTGTTCATACGCATACGCGTACTTGATGAGCGCCGGCTCCGACCAGGCGCGGCCGAAGAAGGTAATGCCCGCCGGCAGCCGGCCCCCGCGCGTGTAGCCCATGGGCACCTGGATCGACGGGAACCCCGTGGTCGGCGAGAAGAACTGGCTGTTGTCGCCGCCGGGCGTATTCAGATCGCCGATCAGCCGCGGCGGGTTGCTCCACGTCGGATACACCCACGCATCGATCTTCTGCGCGTCCATCGCCTTCGTCACCGCGGCGCGCACCTGCTCGCGGTACGCGAACTCCGCCTTGCACGCGTCGGTCTCGGGCCCATTCTCCACCGCTTGTTCGCCCTGTTCGAGTTGCCGGCGCACGGTGGGATGAAAGCGGCCCGACTTGACGATCTCCGCCAGGCTCTTCACCGGTACGCGATCGCCATGCGCGGCGAGGTAGCGGTTGATGTCGTACTTGAATCCCATGCACGGGCCGATACCCTGCTGGCGGCGGATCTCGCCGATACCGTCGACCACGCCGGGATCGATGATCGTCGCGCCCGCGTGTGTCAAGTCGTCGACGGCGCGCATGAACACCTGCACGATCTCCGGGTCGGTGCTGTCGCGTTCGTAGGCAAAGCGGAGCACGCCGATGCGCGCGCCCTTCAGCCCGTCGCGCACCAGCGACGTCGCGTAGTTCTGCGGCAGGTGTGCCGCCGCCGCGGCGGTGACCGGATCCGCCGGATCGCTGCCGACGATCACCTGGAACACCGTGACCGCGTCTTCGACCGTGCGGGCCATCGGTCCGGCGATGTCCGCCAGCAGGTTCAACGGCATCACCCCCGCCCGGCTCGTCAATCCCATCGTCGAACGAATCCCGGCGAGCGCCTGGTGCGATGAGGGTCCGCGGATCGAGTTTCCCGTGTCGCTGCCGAGGCCGGCGGTGCCGAAGCTTGCCGCCACCGCGGCCGCGGTGCCGCCGCTCGATCCCGCGGTGACGCGATCGAGCGCGTAGGGATTCTTGGTATAGCCCGGCAGGATCGAGCTGAGCGTCTCGTTCGGCGTGAATGCCCACTCGGCCATGTTCGACTTGGCGAGGACGATCGCGCCGGCTTCCTTGATCTTCCTGACCTGGAAGGCGTCCTTGTTCGACACGAACCCGGCCAGCGCGAGCGACCCATTCGCACTTTGCAGGCCGATGGTCTCGAAGTTGTCCTTGACGATCATCGGGATGCAATGGAGCGGGCCTGAGGGTCCGGATTGCTTGAAGCGCTGATCCATCGCGTCGGCCTGCTTCAACACCTCCGGATTGGTGATCACGATGGCGTTGATCGCGGGACCGTTCTTGTCGAAGGTATCGATGCGCCTCAAGTACTGCTCGACTAACGCGCGGCAGGTGAGGCGGCCGGCCTTCATGGCGTCGTGGATCTGCCGAATGGTGGCTTCGTGGACGTCGAAAACCGGCGACGGGACCTGCGCCGATGGTTGTATTGAGAGGGCCAGCAGCAAAACCGGAATGAGCGTCTTGACCACCGGCGTATGATACCCGCGCCAATGCTTCGAACCATCCTTCTGGTCTTCGCCGCGTCAGCGGTTGTCCTGGGACAGGCCGCGCTTCCCGTGTTCGAGCCGATGCAGCCGGAACTGCTTGGCGGAGGGTCGACCTTCACGAACGCGTTCGCAGACTACGACGGCGACGGCGATCCCGACCTGTTCGTCGGCTTCGACGGCAAGCCGAACCGCCTGTATCGAAACGACAAGGGCACCTTCGCGGACGTCGCGGCCGCGGCGGGCGTGATGGACTCGCGGCCGACCCGCGCGGCGGCGTGGGGCGATTTCGACAGCGACGGTGATCCCGATCTCGTGCTTGGGTTTACTCCGTCCCCAAAGGCGTCGGTGCTGAAGCTCTATCGCAACACCTCCGGCACGTTCACCGACACAACGACCGACGTGGGCCTTGCCGTGCCGACCGGTGCGGTCCGGCAGCCGGCGTGGATTGACTTCGATGCCGACGGTGATCTCGATCTGTTCATCGCCTATCGCGATCGCGGGAATGCGCTCTATCGCAACGATGCCGGCAAGTTCACCGACGTGGCGGCCTCGGTGGGCGTCGCCGACACGCGCCGCACGGTCGGCGGCGTGTGGTTCGACTTCGACGAAGACGGCGATCTCGACCTGGCCGTCGCCAACATGGACGGCGACGCCAACGGGCTGTACCGGAATGACGCCGGCACCTTCACCGACGTGGCCACGTCAGCCGGTATGGCCTGGGGAGGCCGCGCGCCAAAGGCCGCAGGCAGCGGCACCGTGCGCGTGTGCGCGGCCGACGTCGACAGCGACGGACGCGTCGATCTCTTCGCGGCGAACTACGGCCCCCTGGGCTTCTTCAGCAATCGTGGCAAAGGCCTGTTCGAGGATCGATCCGCCGCGTGGTCGATCGCGATCGATTCCCGCTACGATGCCTGCGCGTTCGCGGATTTCGACCACGACGGCCGGCTCGATCTCTACGTCAACGGCACCGTCACCGGCGGTGCGAGCTGGCAGGACTCGCTGTTCAGGAACACCGGCGAGGGCTTCGTCGACGTGACCCCGGCTTCGATTCGGAGACTGCAGGCCGATCACGGGGTGCAATGGGCCGATGTGGACGGCGATCACGACCTCGACCTGGCGCTGACCGGCGCACGCACCGACGGCACCCACCTCGTGCTGCGGAACATGCTGCCGTCCGCTGATGCCGGGCGCGGACTGCATGTGAAAGTCGTGGACGGGCAGGGACGATCGACCCGCGCCGGCGCCGAGGTTCGGGTGTTCGCCGCGGGCACCCAGCGGCTGATCGGCACGCGCCTCGTCGACAGCGGCTCAGGCTACGACGCGCAGAGCGACCTTCCCGTGCACGTCGGCGTGCCGTCCGGCACCGCTCGCGTCGACGTGCAGGTGATCGTGCCCCAGAAGGGCACGCGCACCGCCGTGTGGCAGCGCGGCGTGACCCCGGGCCGGATGATTACGGTTCGAACGAAGTGATCGGCTCGACGCGGAAGAGCGTCATTACGCCTTCGACGAGCAGGTGCCACGCCACCTTGCCGTCCTTCGTCACCTCGAACGCCTCGGTGGGGCCCGTGGAGCCGTTGCGCCCCTTCACCATCCCGAACGCCACGAGCGTGTGGCCGTTGTCGAGGCGCCGCGCCGAGCTCACCGCCGCGGCATAGTTGTCGTGCGGCGGGCGCCACTCCCACACCTGCCTCGCCGTGTTGCCCTCGATTTGATATTCGACCGCGCGTGAGTACGGCGGTTGTAGCGCCGTGCGGTTGTCGAACATCAGGATGCGCCCGGGCGAGAGTTCGGCGGCGGTGTGCTGGGCAGAGGTTTGTTGATCCTTTGGAACCGCGATCGTCGCGCGCACGCCACCGAGGCGCCACTGAATCGACTTCCAGCCCGGCGCGATCGAGATCACCTGGTCGAGGTAGTGAAGGCTGAGCAGGACGTTGCCGCCGGGTCCGATCGACAGCGAATTACCATGCAGCCATTCGCCGGCGGTGCGCGCCGATCGATCGAGCGCCGGGTCCATGAAGTCCCACGATCGCCACCGCTTCACATCCTCCCCGGTGTCGGGATTCCATTCCCAGATCGCTTCGCCCTTGAGCGGCTTGCCGTTGAAGGTCTCGGTATCGAACGCCAGATACAGCACCGTATCGCGCGGGGTGACGACGATGGCGTGGTGCATTTCCCGCTCGGGATCGCGCTGCTGGAGCTCGTGGACGATGGCGCCGGTGCGATCGACCTCGACGAGGCCGTGACCCTTGTCCATGAACACGAAGTTGCCGTTGCGGCGGCGATCGGCGCTGAACGGATAGTCCTTCGTCTGGTAGTGCCACACGATGCGCCCGCCGCCATCGACGAGCGCGTAGCCCTTGTAGCCGGTCTCGGCAAACAGGTGAACGAGTGCGTACTTCGGCGTGAGCGTGCCGGTGGCGGTGATCGTGATCTTGCGGAGTTCGGGCGGCAGCGGGCGCGGTTCGCGCGCCGTGAGAGTGACGAGCGCGCCCAGCATCATGCAGCCAATCATCACACGTCGCATGACCACCTCGGGCCCCGCACGCCGGGCGCGGACGTTGGGCGCGTGAATGCTATCACTGTTTCAGCAGGCGGAATCGCGAGTACTGCGCATGGCCGGTGATGCGCTCGCCGTAGCGCACGTACGACTCGCGCATTTCGATCGGCACCAGGAAGCCCATCAGCGGCTCGGACTGGTAGCTCACGGTGACGGTGGCGATGACGCCACCGCCGTCGACGACCATCTCGCTGATCAACACCGCGCCGGTGGTGGGATCGATCCAGAAGCGGCCGTGCGCCGGGAGATCCGCGCCGTTGGGGCGCTTGATGATCGTGTTGCGGCCACGCTCGCGGTACTCGACGGTCCACATCTCGGTGGAGGTGCGGAACACCGCCGTGTCGTTGATCGCCTGATCCGCTGACGCAGTGAACACGGGCCGCGGCTTGTCGACGTGCTTGAAGCGGAAGCGCTCCTGGTAGGCGCTGTCGAGGAACTGCAGCGCCATCAGCGGCGTGTTGATATTCCGCTGGATGCTGCCGATGTTGTAGCGGGCGCTCTCGTCGATGATGGCACCAATCCGTGCTCCGGCCCGCGGATCGCGCAGCAGCCCCTCGAGCCGCGCCTCGCGATCGCGCACCGGCCGGCCGTCGACCTCGAACACGTCGCGCAGCTCGACGTGGCGCTCGGCATCCGACGGCTTCACCAGCAGCAGGTCGGATTTCAGCTCGCGCGCCGGCGCCAGCACCGTGCTGCCGAGCCGCCCGGTGTGCCTGATGTCCTGGCGATAGGTCTCTTCGGCGACGATCTCGGAGAGCTGCTTCCGGAAACCTGCAACGTACTCAGCGCTTCTCTTGAGGACCGCGCCCAGTTCGCGATCTTGCGCTGAAACGGCGGGATCGGACGCGAGCGCCGCCACGGCCATCGCCAGCGCCGCCGCCACGTTCGATCGCCGGTCCGGCATGGCGAGATTGTATGATCGGGCGGTCCTCATGAAACCAGCCGTCGCCCTCCTCGTGCTGCTGTGTGTCTCCTTCGACTCGAGTCCGGCGGCGAGCCGCCAGCCTCTCGCTCAGGGCCTTCGGCAGCCGACCAAGCCAAGACTCGTGGTCATGATCTCCGTTGACCAGATGCGCGGCGACTACATCGATCGCTTTCAGCACCAGTGGACCAAGGGCCTCAAACGGCTGATCACCGAGGGCGCGTGGTTCCGCCAGGCGGACTATCCGTACTACAACACCGTGACCTGCGCCGGCCACGCCAGCATGAGCACCGGCACGGTGCCCGCGGTGCACGGCATGGTGCTGAACCAGTGGTGGGAACGGAACAACAGCCGCCTGGTCAGTTGCACGGACGACGAGACCAAGCAGCTGATCACGTACGGCGTTCCGGTGAAAGGCCATGGGCACAGCGCGAAGCACCTGATGTCGAACACTATCGCCGACGAGATGCGCCTGCAGGGCTCGCCGGCGCCGCGCGTGGTGAGCATTTCGCTCAAGGCGCGTTCGGCGATCAATCTCGGCGGCCACAAGCCCGATGCGGTGATCTGGCTCGACGAAGCGGACGGCGAGTGGGTCACGTCCACGGCGTTTACCAACGCCCCCACGTCTTTCTTCGCCAACTACATCGTCAAGCACCCGCTACGCGGCGAAATGGGTCGCCGCTGGGACCGCTCGCTGCCGCTCGATCAATACGTGTATGACTACTCGACGGCGGACCGGCGACGCATTGCGCTGGTCACGGATCGATTCCCGCACACCGTGAAGGGTACCGGCGCGGAGGTCGGCGGCGCGTTCACGGATGCCTGGGAGTCGAGCCCGTTCTCGGACGAGTATCTCGCGGCGCTCGCCGGGACCGCGATCGAGGCGATGAAACTCGGCCGCGGGCCGTCCACGGACTTTCTCGGCATCAGCTTTTCGGCGCTCGACAAGGTCGGACACGACTTCGGTCCCGACTCGCACGAGGCGCAGGACGTGCTCGTGCATCTCGACAAGAACCTCGGCGTGCTGCTCGACCAGCTCGATCGCGATGTCGGCAAGGGCAACTACGTGATTGGCCTCACCTCCGATCACGGCGTGGCGCCCGTGCCCGAGCGCGTCAAGGCACAGGGCTTCGACGCCGGGCGCATCAGCACGGTCGCCGTGGCGC
>JALDXK010000073.1:0-15220 GCA_032155105.1 Acidobacteriota bacterium | reverse complement strand
TCACGATGATGTGAATCGGGTAATCGCCGGCGGCCTCGTAGGCCAGAAACGGGCCGCCGTTCATCGGTGAGAACGGCCCGTGGTATGCCGACCGCATCCCCCATAACATCCCGCCACCCGGGGCGTAGCGGGACAGGAATGGATCCGCGTAAATGTTGTAATACAACTTCCACCGCAGCTCGTCGTCGTTCATCGAGACCGGAAGCTCCTCGACGTTGTTGATCACCTGATCGACCTTGGGGGCGCGCTTGACGGCGCGCTCGGCGCTGGCCTTCAAGTTGGGCGAAACCGCGTAGCCCATCAGCGTGACCGTGCCCTTGTCGTAGCTGAACGCGAGAAGTCGAACACGCCGTAGTACGGGAGCTTGAGCAGCTGCTTGCGGATCTCCTCCACGGGTGAGCCATCTTGCGCGAGCGTCGGCGTCGCGTTGGCTCCTGCGAGGATCAGAACCATCGCACAGATCGTGGTGGCCAGACGCGCGTGTACTATCATCATCGGATCTCCTTCCCGGTCAATCGCAACTCATGTGCCAGCACTGGCCGAGAGGAGCGGCTTCCTTTCGCGAACGCGGCGTGTCGACGCGCACCGAGAAACCGTGCCTTCGCGAACCGTCGCGATCCTCACACTCGCAGCCCGGTTCAGCGCCGCCGCCAAATTCTCGTAGGCGTAGCCGCCATCAACGCGCAAGCCGTTCGCGAAGAACGTCGGCGTTCCGTTGACGCCGCTCCGCGCGCCGCCCTCCATATCCCCGGCAATCCGCCTCTGCACGTTCGGACTTTGCGCGTCGCTGACGAAGCGGTCGACGTGGAGCCGCAACGCTCGAGCGTGCTGGAGCAGGCTGGCCGGATCAAGCTGCTGCTGGCGCTCAAACAGCCGGTTATGCATCGCCCAGGAATGCATCTGTAATCCGGCCGCCTCGGCGGCGGCGGCCGCGGGCAACGCAAACGGGTGAATTTCCGCGAGCGGGAAGTGTCGAAACACGAACAAGAGGTTCGAGCGCAAATCGCTCTGCAGTTGCTTCACTACCTGGTGGGCCTCGCGGCAGAACGGTCATTGGTAGTCGCCGTACTCGACCAGAATCAGCGCCGCATCGGGGGGACCTACCGCGTGATCGGTGGAGGTAATGGGTACTCGTAGCTGTGCCATTTCATACTTTCGCTTTCAGGGATTCGAGAGCGTCGAGAATGCCGTCGGCTCCGGGGTTGACGCCGAGCGGCGACAGGTAGCTCCACCGGACGGTGCCGGCCGGGTCGATCACGAGCACCGTGGTCCGGCCGCGATAGTCGGCCAGCGAGATTTTCTGTTCGGGCGCCAGGGACAGCGTGAACTCAGGCGCCTTCGTTCCTTCCGGTAAGAGGCTCATGACGCCGGTGCCTGCAGTAATCAGACCAATGCGATGGCACGATTGTCGCGGACGAGTGACGCGTTCGACTTTCGAAAAATCGCAGCTTCGTGATGGTTCGTGACCGATCCCGCCCGTGCAGCGGTATGGCGCCGGACAACAAACGGGAACGCGCATTGCGTTATCGGTGCGTTGAAGTGTTAGCCAACGAAAGGAACAAACGATGGCACTCGCAACTGAAACCCGCACCGATACGCAGATTCAGGCCGACGTCCTGGCGGAATTGAAATGGGAACCGCGCGTCTCGCCCAATGAGATCGGCGTGATGGTCAAGGACGGCGTCGTGACGCTGACCGGTACCGTCGACTCATACACCAAGCGCTGGGCCGCCGAGGATGCGGCCCACCGGATCCGCGGCGTCAAGGCCGTCGCCAATGACATCGACGTGCGGTTATCGGGCGCCGGCGAACGCACTGACAAGGACATCGCCGCCGCCGCCGTGCGCGCCCTGGAATGGGATGCATTCGTGCCGATCGACAGACTCGACGTCACCGTGTCAAACGGCTGGGTGACGATCAAAGGCGAAGTCGATTGGCAGTTCCAGAAGCAGGACATCGACCGCGTCGTGCGGCGGCTGCAGGGCGTCAAGGGTGTCACGAACCTGGTCACCCTCAAGACGAAGCCGACACCGGCGGAGTTGAAGAAGAAGATCGAAGAGGCGCTGGTGCGAACGGCGAAGAGTGACGCCGATCGGATCAGTGTCGAGGTCGACGGCGGCAAGGTGATCCTGAACGGCACCGTGCGATCGTGGGCCGAGAAAGAGGAAGCCGCCCGTCAGGCCTGGGCCGCGCCCGGTGTGACCGCCGTCGATAACCGCATCAGGATTGCGTACTAGGGTTTGCGCAGCCTGCAGCGCTCGATGCGTTCGTCATGCAAGTTGGACCGCCCCGGCCTCAACACTCGAGTCAAAAGTCAGACGCTACAACATCGACTAGCATCGCTTTCGCATGTCGCGGTCGTAGCGTCTGTCACTCGGGGGTCAGGGCTTGGGGATGACCACCGCCGACGTGGCCACGATGATCGGTTTCTCGAGCAAGTCGATCTGGATTTTGGGATCGCTGAAGAACGACCATCTCTTCTTGGCTTCGGCAAGCACGAGCTTTTCGACCTTGCCGATCACTCGGACCTGGTCATCGTCGCGAATGATGACGCCGGCAACCGGCACCGGCGTGACGACGAGGACGCCACCCCAGGGATGGAACCATCGCCGAGAGTCGATCACCATCATGTGCGGAGGTACGACGTCGAGCACCTCGCCCTCCACTTCGATGGTCTTGCCGAGGTAGTTGTCGATGTGGCGGACGACGTCCTTGAGATCGGCCTTCGTCGGCGGCGGTTGAGGCTTGGAGTCTGCCGCCTTCTGCGGCGCGCCGCCCTGTTGGCCCGCACTCGCCGACGGCGTCGCCTTCGCCGGCTTCTGCTGTGCGGCCACTGGTGACATGACGAGTGTCGCCAACGCGAGCGGCACTGCGACGGACATGACTCGATTCAACTGACGTTTCATGATTCTTCTCCTTCTAGACGTCGCGCGACAGCGCTACCGGAGGCTGAGGCAATGGGCCTGCCGTGCAGATCGCTGAATCACTGGGCGAAATACGGGCGGAGACTCGCGACGATTCACGAAGCCGCGATTTTTCGGGGCGTCATTGACGGGCTCTGCCGCGCACGACCCAGGATGGAATGGAGTTCGCATTCCAAGCTCGCGGGAACTTCATGCGCGGCACCCTCGCGGCGGTCATTGCGCTTTGCTCTATCGCGGTCGGTGGCGCGTCGCTCCCTGCGCCCGAGGGGTCGACACGACTCCAGCGAACCGATGAGTCCGCATCGAAGCGGCGCGACGTCGCGGCGTTCATCATGGAGCCGATTAGCATCAACCTCGGCGTCCTGATTCCAGAGAAAGACGTGATACGCCGCGTGCGAGACCTGTGCCGCCGTTACGGCACGCTGTTCATCGCCGACGAAGTCGCGAGCGGATTCGGCCGGACCGGCCGCGTCTTCGCGTGCGAACACTTCGACCTCGACCCCGACATGCTGTGCGTCGCGAAGGCGATGAGCGGCGGGCTGGCGCCAATTGGCGCGGTGATCGCGACCGCGCCGATCGCGAAGTCAATGGAAGAGAACGAGGGAACCTTTTACTCGACCTACGGCTGGCACCCGCGCAGCGTCGTCGCGGCGATCGCGACGCTGCGCGACCTCAAGGCGAACCGGGCGCGGTTGCTCGCCGGCGTTGCTGAGATGAGTGAATATTTCCGCGTCCGCCTGCTGCAACTGGAGTTTGACCAGCCCGCCGCGGTGCGCATCCAGGGCCTCGCGATCGGAATCGATGTCGGCGCCGAAGAATACGCCGACGCCATCCAGGACAAGTGCCGCCGCAACGGGCTGCTCCTGTCGACGGAAGGATCGACGGTACTGCTGCTGCCGTCGTTGGTGATCGACCAGCGGACCGCATCGAGAGGGCTGGACATTCTGGCGCGGTCGATATGATGCGACGCGGCGGCGTCAACCAGCAGCCAGCTGCCAGGAGACGGGTTGGATCAGCGGCGCGCCGCCGCCGCTAATGCGCGCTGGTATGGTTGACGTCGTCGCGCAGACGCGCCTGCCAGCGATCGATGGCCAGCAGACCGCCGAGCACGAGCAGAAGCGCTGCGATTGCCAGATACCTCAGCGGCGGTCCGTCGTGTCCGATGAGGATCAGCTCGTTCACCGTCGTCACGATCGCCATCTCCATGATCAGCGCCACACTGACGCGATGTTCGCGCAGATAGAAGATCAGCGTGCGATACAGCTCGGCGAGGATCAGGATGTAGACGACTTGCCCCAGGATGACCTTCGGCGCGTGGGGTTCCATGGCCAGGCGAAACAGCTGAACCAGTGCCACCAGCGCAATGCCGAGCAGCATCACCATCAAGCCGATCACCACCACGTCCTGAGCGATCTCGAGCAACCGGCGCAGCACATGGTGCACCTGCGTGTGGGGAGCCGGTGACCGCAGCGCGGGCCCGTCGCGTGGGCCGGGATCGTGCCCGCCGTGTGTTGCGGCCGTGCTCATCGTTCGTCGCGGCTGCTAACGGTCCGACGTCTCGACAGGTTCCGCATCCACCACTTCTCCCTCGTGGACGTCCGGCTCGGCCCGGCCGCGTTGACCGCCAGCCTGGCCCTGCTGCTGGTGCTGCTGCTTCGCAAGGAACTCCGACAGCGCATGCGCGGCTTGCTGCAGAGACTCGGTGCTGCGCTTGATGGCCTCCACGTCCTCGCCCTGCGCGGCGGTCTTGACCTCGGCGACAGCCGCGTCGATGCGGCTCAGCTCTCCGACCGGCATCTTGTTACGGGCGTCGTTGAGCATCTTCTCCACGCTGTAGACGAGCGCGTCAGCCTGGTTGCGCGCCTCGATGAGGGCACGGCGCTGTTGATCTTCAGTGGCGTGCTCCTGGGCCTCCTTGACGCGACGTTCGATCTCGTCCTTCGTCAGGCCGCTCGATGCCGTAATCGTCATCGTCTGGCTCTTGCCGGTCGCCTGATCCTTCGCCGACACGTTGACGATGCCGTTGGCGTCGATGTCGAAGGTCACTGCGATCTGCGGCGTGCCGCGCGGCGCCGCCGGAATTCCGTCGAGGTGGAACCGGCCGAGCGTGCGGTTGTCCTTGGCGAGGGGGCGTTCACCCTGCAGCACGTGAACCTCCACGCTCGGCTGGTTGTCGGTCGCCGTCGAGAAGATCTCGCTCTTCTGGGCCGGGATGGTGGTGTTGCGCGGAATCAGCACGGTCATGACGCCGCCGACGGTCTCGATCCCCAGAGAGAGTGGCGTGACGTCGAGGAGCAGCACGTCCTTGACGTCGCCGGCCAGAACGCCGCCCTGAACGGCCGCGCCTATGGCCACCACCTCGTCTGGATTCACGCCCTTGTGCGATTCCTTGCCGAAGAATTCCTGCACGAGCTGCTGGATGCGCGGCATGCGCGTCATGCCGCCAACCAGGACGACCTCGTCGATGTTCTTGGGCTCGACGCCGGCGTCCTTCAGCGCCAGGCGCACCGGCGCCATCGACCGCTGCAGCAGATCGTCGACCAGCTGTTCGAGCTTCGACCGCGATAGTTTCAGCTGCATGTGCTTGGGTCCGCTCGCATCGGCGGTGATGAACGGCAGGTTGATGTCGGTCTCGCTCGCCGACGACAATTCGATCTTCGCCTTCTCGGCCGCTTCCTTCAGGCGCTGCAGCGCCATGCGGTCTTTCCCGAGATCGATGCCCTCGCCCTTCTTGAACTCCGCGATCAGCCATTCGATGACCCGATCGTCGATGTCGTCTCCGCCCAGGTGCGTGTCGCCGTTGGTGGCCTTGACCTCGACCACGCCGTCACCCACTTCGAGCACCGAGATGTCGAAGGTGCCGCCGCCGAAGTCGTAGACGGCGATCGTTTCGTCCGTCTTCTTGTCGAGGCCATAGGCCAGGGCGGCCGCCGTCGGTTCGTTGATGATGCGGCGCACGTTGAGGTCGGCGATCCGCCCCGCGTCCTTGGTTGCCTGGCGCTGCGCGTCGTTGAAATAGGCCGGCACGGTGATGACCGCGTCGGTGACTTTCTCGCCGAGGTGGCTCTCGGCCGCCTCCTTGAGCTTGCGCAGAATCATCGCCGAGATTTCCGGCGGCGAGTACTGTTTGCCGCGCACCTCGACCCACGCATCGCCGTTGGCGGCCTTCACGATCTTGTACGGCACGCGGCTGGCCTCGCTCGCCACTTCCTCGAACTTGCGACCCATGAACCGCTTGATCGAGAAGATCGTGTTCTCCGCGTTGGTCACCGCCTGCCGCTTGGCGATCTGGCCAACCAGTCGCTCACCGTCCTTCGTGAACGCCACGACTGATGGTGTGGTTCGGGAGCCTTCTTGATTCACGATCACCGTGGGCTGTCCGCCTTCAATCACCGCGACAACCGAGTTGGTCGTGCCAAGGTCGATACCGATGACTTTTCCAGCCATGCTGTACCTCTTCTACCGCCTAAAGTTCACATTCGAATCAGGGCAGAGGCGCGCTGACAGACGGCCGCCTTCGGGAATCCCAGGTGCAACATGTTTGCCGCCGCCGTCGCGGAACCGCCACTCGCTGACGCGGTCGCCAGGCGCGATGAGCGCCCCGAAAAATCACGGCTTCGTGAATCGTCGCGACTTTTCGGGTCGATCTGCCGGTGGAATCGGTTGCCACAACGGGCAAGGTCCTTGCCCTCTGCACCCGCACACGACACAGGAGGACCAGATGGAATCAAGGCAATCGTCGACCGCAACCCCGTCAGCCACCCAGAACGACCAAGCCCGTCAGCGGGCCACGACACCACAGGGCACCACGCAGCAGAGCAAGACGCCCGAGACCGCGACCCAACAGCAGGCCCAGTCACGGCAGAACAAGAACGACCGCAGCATGGCACGCCGCGATCAATACGCGCTGATGAGCCCGTTCGCGTTGCTGCAGCGCTTGATCGCCGACGACATCGCGAACCTCTTTGGCGATCCGCGCCAGAGACCAGCGACGACCAACCTTCGCGCCAACACCGGCAGCGAGATGGCGCCCTGGGTGCCGAAGGTTGACGTCGTGCAGCGCGGCAACGAGCTCGTGGTGCGCGCGGACCTGCCCGGCGTGACACCGGACCAGGTCACCGTCGAGGTGTCCGACGACGCCATCACGCTCTCCGGCCAGCGCCGCGAGGAACGGGTCGAGGACGACGGCAACCTCTACCGCGTCGAGCGGATCTCCGGCGCGTTCTTCCGGGAGATTCCGCTGCCCGAAGGCGCGATCGCCGATCAGGCCAGGGCGTCGTTCAAGGACGGCGTGCTCGAGATCACAGTGCCGGCGCCGCCGGAGCAGGTCTCCCGAGGACGGCGTCTCCAAATCAACAAATAGCCGCCGGCGCGGCGAGGAGGTGTGCGCATGGAATCTTCAACGTTTCTGATTGTGAGAGGCGCGATTAGCATCACGCTCGGCATGCTCGCGATGGCCTGGCCCGCGATCACCATCGCCGCACTGGTCGGCATCTTCGCGCTCTACGCGATCCTCGACGGCACCGCGAACCTCGTGCTCGGGCTCGGCCGATCGCCCGGCCGATCGTGGGCCCACGTGTTCCAGGGTGCCGTCGGCGTCGCTGCGGGTGTGCTGGCGATCATCTGGCCGGACGTGACGGCGCTGGCGCTGGTTCTCTTCATCGGCGCATGGGCCGTCCTGACCGGCGCGCTCGAACTGGTTGCGGCCGTGCGGTTGCGCAAGGTGATCAAGGGCGAATGGCTCCTGGCGCTGAGCGGCGTGCTGTCGATCATCTTCGGCGTGTTCGTCTTTGCGTTTCCCGGGGCCGGGGCAATCGGCATTGCCTGGCTGCTCGGCGTCTACGCCGTGGCCGCGGGACTGGTGCTGGTCACGCTTGGCCTGCGGCTGCGCACCGATGTGCAGGTCGCACATTAGTGCTCATCGGCGGACGGATGTATGTCGCGAGCATGGTGTATGCCGATCGCGTGTCCGAGCAGTGACGCCACGGATCTCGCGCGTCAGCGGTATCGGCAGATACAACGGCCGATGGTCGATCGAGGAGTTCACCACGGTGCACTGGATTTCGGTCCAGCACGAACCGGTGCCGTATCCATTCTGACGTGACCGCCGCACCCGCTCGCCGCACCGCGACCCGCCGGCGCGCGCCCCGCGTGCCTGCCACCATGCGCGCCGCCGTCGTGGATCGGTTCGGCGGGCCCGAGGTCCTGACGCAGCGCGTCGTACCGGTGCCCGGGCTGGCTGCTTCGGAGGTGCTGATCGCGGTTGATACCGCCGGCGTGGGTAGTTGGGACGCCGACATGCGCGAAGGTTGGTGGCCCGACAGCAAGCGCCCGCAGTTTCCGCTGGTGATGGGCACTGATGGATCCGGGACCATTGCCGCGGTGGGGGCTCGCGTTCGACGATTCACTCTGGGCGAGCGCGTGTATGCCGCGGGCGGAGTGCCTCGGCTCGCCCGGGCGAAAGAGGCGCACGCGCGGCTCGCCAGAGGCCACGTGCTCGGCAAGATCGTGTTGCGCGGACGCGGCCGGTAGCCAGGATCACCCCGCTTATGCCGTGCCCCGCTCAGAGCAATCTCGTGATGAGGTGTGCGGCCCCCTCGGCCAGACGCTCGATCCAGGAACGCTGGCGGAAGCGCGCAACCGTGATCTCCTCCGAGTGGCGGAGATCGTCCAGGAAGATCTCCTCCATCCGGGCGCCGATTCCCCGATCCAGCACCATCAGCGTCGCCTCGTCGTTGAGCGCGAGTGAGCGGTTGTCGAAGTTCATCGAGCCGATCGTCGCCCACTCGCCGTCCACCACGAAGGTCTTGGCATGCAGGGTCGACGGCTGCCACTCGTAGACCCGCACGCCCGCCGTCAGCAGCTTGTCGTACGACGCGCGTCCCGCCAGCCGCACGACGGTGACATCGGCGCGGGGACCGCCCGTAAGAATCCGCACGTCGACGCCGCGCCGTGCCGCCGCGTTCAGGATCTCGACGAAGTTGTCGTCAGGCGCGAAGTACGCGTTGGTGATGTACAGGGTCTTGCGGGCGCCGGCGATCGATAGCGCAAGAAACCGCTCGGCCGTCGTGCTCGCCGCGGCCCGTCACCAGCACCCCGGTCGCTTCGACCCATGCGGCCGCGAACGCCGCCTGCAGATGCCGTACCGCCGGCCCTTCGAACCGCACGTTCGTCTCCCGCCATGACCCGTTGCTGCGCCCGTCGCCGAACCACTTGTCGTCGATGCCGAAGCCGCCCGTCCACCCCACCCGGCTGTCGATGACGATCCCGCGCAGGTGCGACCGGTGCTGCGCGAGATGGAGGTTCGACAGGCGAATCGGCCGGAACGGCTGGACGGCCACGCCGGCCGCCCGCAGCGATGCCAGCTGCTCAGTGGGAATACCCGCGGTGCCGAACGCGTCGTAGAGAACGAAGACACGCACGCCAGCAGCGGCGCGCTGGCGCAAGATGTCGCCAAGCATCGTCGCCATCCGTCCCGGCAAGCCGTAATACGACTGCAGCGTGATGGAATGCTGTGCCGATTCGAGGTCCTGCCAGAGCCGCGGATACGTGCCGTCGCCGTTCAGCGTCACGTCAACCCGGTTCCCGGCGGTCAGGTGGGCGCCCGTCAGCATCATCACGGTCAGTGGGAACTGTGGCTCGCTCACGGCGGGGGCCTCGCCGCCGACGTCGATCGCCTGGACATGGCGCACCACGGTCCCGCGGGTGAGGTGAAGAAAACCGATGACCGCGAGCGCGAAGACGAGGACGACCAGCGTCCAGAAGGCGATCAGCACGATTCTTTTCTTCATTGCCGTCGCGATTTAGTACTCGGCGAACACCTCGTCGGTGTAGCAGTAGAGCCACCGTTCGCCGGGTTCCGCCGAGGCGACGACCGGATGACCGCTGGATCGCGCGTGTCGCGTGGCGTCGCGATTCGGCGAGGAATCGCAGCACAACGTCACGCCGCACGTCTGACAGGTGCGAAGGTGGACCCACTGGCTCCCGATCGACACACACGCCTCGCATACGCGAGCGCGCGGCGTCTTCACCGTCGAAATTGCAGCAATGTCAGCGCAAGGAGCACTCATCATGAACCTCCGGAGTAACCGCGCGGCGACTGAATCGGTCGGCTTCACGCGCACAACCAGTCGACGGCTCCTCCCTGTGCAAGCGGCGGACCACCGAAAATCGCCGTCAGCACAGCTTGTAACGCTGCAGTTTGCCAGTGGCGGTCTTCGGCAACTCGGCGACGAACTCGATGCCGCGAGGCCGTTTGTAGTCCGGCAGCCGGCTCCGGACGAATTGCTGCAGCGTGGCGGCGAACTCCGCAGAACCGAAAGCCCGGCAGGTGACGCTGTCGATTCGCGACGACAGCCTGAAGCAGAGCCGACCGGTGTTCGTGGCACAGTGCTCGGGGTGCTCAAGAAGCTACTGGACGGCGGCTGGAAGCTTTCCGCGGGATGGGGATCCCAGAACGAGTTCCAACACAGGTGGAGCCAACCTGGCACGCCGCCGAACGAGGGGATGAAGCTGACGAAGCTTGTGGCGGCACACGTTTGGCGAACTGAGGTGCCGCCAAGGCCGCGCGGTAGGCGTGGACGCGGGCGGAAACAAGTACAGCGTCAGTGGACCATCATGTCTAGGCATTCGGTGCGATAATCAGTTCATGTCGCGCGACACAAAGGCTAAGGACGAGAGGTCTGCCGACGTTCACAGCGGGCCTTCGCGAGCTGCTCTACCGGCGCGAGGATGCCGATCTCGATCGAGAGCTCGACGATTACCTGCATCGGGCCACTGAGCAGAAGGTTGCCGCGGGCATGTCACGGGAACAGGCCGAGCGATCGGCGCGACTCGAAATGGCGGGTGTTGAGCAGATCAAGGAGCAAGTCAGAGACGTTCGCTGGGAATCGACGATCGACCGCCTGTCACAGGACGTTCGATACGGGGCCAGGTCGCTGGCGGCATCGAAGGCGTTCGCCGCGGTTTCGATTCTCACGCTCGCGCTCGGCATCGGCGCAAACACGGCGATCTTCTCGATTCTGAACGGCACCATCCTCCAGCCGCTCGGCTACCCGAACGCCGATCAGTTGATGTACTTCTCGACGCGGGTCCCCGCGCTCAACCTCGCGTCGTTCTGGGTATCGCCGGTCGAGTACTTCGAGTTCCGCGAGCTGAATCAATCGTTCTCGAATGTCGGCGCGTTCCACGTTGGCGAAGTCAGCCTGTTCGACGGCACTGAGCCCCACCGCGTTCGGTCCGCCGCCGTCGACGAAAACCTCCTCGCAACGCTTGGCGTCCGAGCGGCGGAGGGCCGCCTGTTCATGAGCGGCGAAGCCGTTAGCACGATGCCCGCGATCGCTCCGGGCCAGCCACCTCCAGGCACAGCTCCCGTTGCGATCCTCTCCCACGAACTCTGGCAGTCGGCTTTCGGCGGGCAGCCGATCGTGGGACGCCGCATCGACATTGAGGGTGTGACTCGCGAAGTCATCGGTATTCTTCCTCCGGGCGTCGACCTGATGGATCACCAACCTGAGGTGTGGTTGCCGATTGGCATCAACCCCGCCGATCGCCGAAATCGGGCCGGTCACTTCCTTTCGGCCGTCGGCCGGCTCAAAGACGATGTCAGTGTCGAGTCCGCGCGCGCGGAGCTCGACGCGTTAATCGACACGTGGGCCGATCGCGTCGGTGTAAACGGTGTCGGAGTAGCCGGTCATACGTTCATGCCGCTCCCGCGAACGGAGTACCGTGGCAACAAAGTGCCCAATCCCGGCCACGTGCTGCAGTTCATGCCGTTGAAGGACCAGGTGGTCGGGCCCGCGGCACGATCGATCTGGATGCTGCAAGCCTCGGTGGGTCTCGTCCTGCTGATCGCCTGTGCAAACCTGGCTAGCCTGTTCATGGCGCGCGCTGACTCTCGCCGACGCGAGCTCGCAGTACGCACCGCCCTCGGTGCGACACCGGGCCGGCTCCTGCAGCAATTCATTACAGAGGGGCTGCTCCTTTCTTTAGCAGGCGGAGCGCTGGGTGTGATCGTGGCGCGCATCGCGGTTGCGATATTCGTCAGGGCGTACCCTCACAGCCTACCGCGGACCAACAGCCTTGAGGTGGACGGCGTCGTGTTGCTCTTCGCGGGTGGAGTGGCCGTGGTTTCCGCGTTGCTCTTTGCGTCCGCGCCGCTGATGCACACGCGAATTCAGGGACTCGCCGCCGTCATCAGGGAAGGTACGAACCGCGATGCCGGAGGTCCGAGGCAATGGGTACGGGCTTGCCTAGTCATTGCCGAAGTCGCGCTCGCCGTCGTCCTTGTCACTGGAGCCGGTCTCTTGGGGCGCTCGCTCGTCAACCTCACGAACGTCGACGTGGGATTTGATCGATCGCGGCTGATCACCTTCTCCACGACGCTGCCGCAAGCGCGCTATCCGCAGCTGGCTTCACGCGTCGAAGGCTATCAATCGATGCTGCAGCGTATCCGCGGCATACCAGGGGTCGTGTCTGCGTCAGCTATGTCAGGCCTTCCGCCCGAGCGCCTGGCAGCGACGATGGCAATAGACTTCGATGGCGACGCGGCAACGGCGTCGGGCGACGCGCCGAAGTTTGCAGACTACACGCAGTACGTTCTCGGGAACTACTTCGAGACGATGGCAATTCCGATCCTGCAGGGTCGCGGCTTCGAACCCTCCGATGCCGCGTCGTCCGGCCGGGTCGTTGTCGTGAACAAAACGCTGGCTGACACCTTCTGGCAGGGACGCGATCCGATTGGACAACGGCTGCGTCCGTGCTGCGCCGCTGAAACGCCCTGGTCCACGGTCGTCGGCGTGGCCGCAGATATTAAACAAGGCGGCATCGACAAGAAGGCCGGCACCGAGATCTACTTTTCGCTGGACCAGCTGGCGCGGCCGGGCAGCAGCAATCGCTTGGTGGACACCTTGCATGTCGTGGCGCGGACGACAGGCGCGTTCAATGACACCGCGCCTTTTATTCGCACCGTCGTGCGCGAGATCGAGCCCACGGCCCCGATCGTCCGTCTTCGAGAAATGGACGATGTGGTTCAGGACTCGATCCGCCGTCCACGGCTACTGTCGCAAATCGTCGGTATCTTCGCCGGACTGGCGCTCCTCATCGCGGTAGTCGGCACGTACGGCCTTCTCTCGTACACCGTCACTAATCGGCGGCGTGAAATCGGCGTTCGCATGGCGCTCGGCGCAAGCCGCGCGGGGATACTGGCTCAAATTCTGCGATGGGGGCTGGCACTAGTTCTCGTTGGGACTGCCGTCGGAGCCGTCGCGGCGATTGGTTTGAGCCGGTTCATCGCGTCCATGCTCTTCGGAATAGCGGCCACCGACGCGACAACATTTATCGCAGTCGTCGCCGCGGTGGTGTTCGTCGGCACGCTGGCCTGCGCGATACCCGCCTGGCAGGCATCACGTTTGGACCCGTTGCCGCTGATTCGCGAAAACTAGCCGCCTTGGCCTTCGCCGTGACGCCACTTTGATCTCTGTGAACAATTCGTGAACAATCTGCTCCCGAACACCAGGTAACAGCGAGTTCTCAGTGGGGGCTACACCACCGAAGAACCTTCGAGAACTCACACCTGCATCAACCTACGAACCAGGAGGTCGCATGTTCGAATCATGCTGGGCGCAGCCATTCGACTCGGCGAATGCCCTGAGCGAGCGTAGCGAGTCGAAGGGCCACACTCCAACAGTCAATCTCTTCTTGGTTTCGACGATGGCATCATCGTCCGATGTGGTTCGTTTATATCCTCCGCTGTGCGAACGGCTCGCTGTCTGTCGGCGAGAGAAACGATCTTCGCCAACGCGTGGAAAACCATAACCGGGGTCGCGGTGGGCCGCACACGGCGAGGCGTCGCCCAGTGCGGGTCGCTTACGCCGAAGAGCTTGCCGATCGCGAGGCTGCCTTGGCGCGAGAACGACAACTCAAACGCTGGTCTCGCGCGAAGAAGGAAGCATTGATCGTCGGCGATCTGGTGGCGCTGAAGAGGCTGTCGAACGCACGTGAGCAAGATCAAGGAGGCGAGCGATGCCGAAGGCTAAGCGGAATATCGGCCAGGAGATTCTCGAGGGCATCCGTCAACTCAAGCGCGGCGAACACGGACGCGTCGTGAAGGTGCCGTCGGTTGCTCACATCCGAGAGAAGACCGGTCTGTCGCAACCACGCTACGCCGGGCCTGGCGTGTTTTCTTCAACGCTGCTTCGGCCGCTGCTTTGCGATCCTCCATGAACGCGAGCTGCGTCGCGACGTCCGCGCGGGTGCCCGTCCGCGCCATGTGTCCGCCGACGAGGGTATCGAAGTCCCAGCGAAACGCCGTTGCGGGCTCGACGCTGGCCGCCCTTGCCGTAGAATCTCACCAGTAGGAGAGCCCATGCGAATCGCCATCGTCGTCATCACACTCGCGGCGACAGCGCTCTCAGCCCAAACCCCACCCGCTGCGCAGCAGGAGATCGATCGCGTTGCCGCGTTCGCGCGGCTCTATGGCGTGGTCAGGTACTTCTACCCTGGCGACGCCGGAGTCACGGTCGATTGGAACCGGTTCGCCGTCCACGGCATCGCGCGCGCCCGGCGCGCAACCGACACGGCGACCCTTGAAACCGCACTGCGCGAGCTGTTCACACCGTTCGGTCCTGGTATCGAGATCGGCCGGAGCCTGTCGCCGGCGCCCCCGGTCGGGGCGGTCGATCCAACACTGATCGCGTGGCGCTACACAGGGCCGGGAGGCATCAGCCTCGCCGCCACTCCGTACACGGCCGGCCGCACGAACCGCGCCGCCACGGCGGTACCCGGGAATCCGACCGCGTTCACTGCGTTCGCGCAGGTGATGCCGGCGGCTCCGCACCAGGGAAAAACCATCCGACTTCGCGCGCGCGTGCGCGTGACCAACCCCGACGCGGGCGCCGCGGGACTATGGCTCCGCGTCGATCGACCAAACCAGACGATGGGTTTCTTCGACAACATGCGGGATCGACCCGTCCGGAGCGCCGAGTGGCGCGAGTACGAGATCCAGGGGCCGGTCGCAGGGGACGCGATAAACATCGTCGGCGGACTGCTGACCAACGGCGCCGCCACCGGCGAGTACGACGGTTTCGAGCTCGCCGTGCTCGATGGCACGACCTGGACCACCATTCCGATGCCGAATGCAGGCTTCGAGGATGGGAGCAGCGAAGCGCCCGACTCATGGCAGCGCATGGGCACCGCTCCTTCGCCGCGCGTGACCGTTGAATCGGGCGCGGCCGCCGAGGGCGCGCGCTTCCTGCGCGTCACCGCGGTTCCGTCAGGAACCGGCACTACACCGGCGA
>JALDXK010000072.1:0-15231 GCA_032155105.1 Acidobacteriota bacterium | reverse complement strand
CCCCTTCTGCTTGTCTGGGAGAGTTTCGTATGAAGTTGTTGAACGTGAGACGGGTTGCGGCGGCCGCTGTGATCGCCGCGAGCCTGGCCGGCGCCGGCGTGTATGCGCAGCAGGAACTCGTCATGGAGCCGCTCAAGGATTCGGGCCTCAACGTCTACCCGGCGTTCGAAGGCTGGTACCAGAATCCGGACGGCACCTATACGCTGCTGATCGGCTACTACAACCGCAACAAGAAGCAGTTGCTCGACGTGCCGATCGGTCCGCAGAACCGGATTGAACCGGGCGGTCCCGACCAGGGCCAGCCAACGCACTTCCTCGTCGGCCGCGGGTGGGGCACCACCGCGATCAAGGTGCCGAAGGATTTCGGCGACAAGAAGCTGACGTGGACGCTCACCACCAACGGCAAGACGGTGCAGGGCATCTTCGGACTCCAGAAGGGTTACCAGATCGAACCCTTCCTCGATGCGGCGATGGGCAACAAGCCGCCGACGCTCGCCTTCGAACCCAGCGCCAAGGGCAATCAGGGACCGCCGCCGACGCTGGCACAGGCAACCGCCGTGTCGGGCGCCACGGGCGAGGCGATTCCACTCACCGTATTCATCAGCGACGACGGCCATGAAGAGCCAGGCGCCGGCGGAGGTGGTGGCAGCGCTGCTCCTGGCGGCGGCGCAGCGCAAGGACCACCGCCGCGTCCGCGTCTCAGCGTGACGATGAGCAAGTTCCGCGGCAGCGGCGACGTGAAGTTCGACGATGCCACGCCGACGATTGGCAAGGACGGCAAGGCCACCGCGAACGCCACCTTCTCGCTGCCCGGCGAATACCTCATTCGCGTCGAGGGCAACGATTCGTCCGGTGTCGGCGGCGGCGGCTTCCAGTGCTGCTGGACGACGGTGTACTTCAGAGTCACAGTGAAGCCGGGCAACACCGGTCATTAGCACTCCGCATCAAGCGAGTTGATCCCGCGCATCGATCGCGCGGGATCAACGCCGCCGTTTGTCTCCGATTGCATTCCAAGAAACCGGATCGCGTTTCATCACTTCTCAATTGACGCACGCGTTTTCACAACGCTAACGTCAGTGTGCTTTTGGCGAGGGGTTGCTCGCCGATTGGGGGAAAACAGATGGCGCGAAAGTTCTTTGTAAGAACGTTGTTGCTGGTCCTGGCGAGTCTCGTGCTGCTCCCTGCGGCGGCGCGGGCGCAGAGTGTGTTCACCGGTACTGTGAAGGACACCTCGGGCGCGGTGATGCCAGGTGTGACGGTGGAAGCAGCGAGCCCGGTGCTCATTGAAAAAGTGAAGTCGGCGGTGACCGATGAAAACGGTCAGTACCGCATCGTCGATTTGCGGCCCGGTAAGTACAGCCTGTCGTTTACGCTCACCGGCTTCAACACGGTGACGCGCGAAATCGATCTCGAAGGTAACTTCACCGCGACGATCAACATCGAGCTTGGCGGCGGCACGCTGCAGGAATCGGTGACCGTCTCCGGCGCCTCGCCGGTGGTGGACGTGCAGAGCAACGCGAAGCAGCAGGTGCTGACCCGCGACGTGCTGAGCGCGGTGCCGACCGCGGGTACGATCCAGGGTCTCGGCCAGCTGGTGGTCGGCGTTACGTTGAACGTGCCCGATGTGGGCGGTTCGCGCGCGATGCAGCAGACCTACTTCGCCGTGCGCGGCCAGGGCGGCGCGCAAACCGTGGTGCTGGTCGACGGCATGATGACCAACGGCATGATGGGCGACGGGGCGGTGCAGGCCTATCACAACGAATCGATGACGCAGGAAGCCGTGTACCAGACGGCCGGCGGCAACGCCGAAACGCTGACCGGCGGCGTCAACATGAACCTGATCCCGAAAGACGGCGGCAACCAGTGGCGGGGCGGGTTCAAGGCCTTCAAGTCGCCGAAGCAGTGGCAGGGCGACAACCTCACCGATGATTTGCGCGCGCTCAACGTCACCGCCGTGGACAAGATCGACAACTTCTACGAGTGGAACATCGAGCAGGGCGGCCCGATCCTCCGCAACAAGCTGTGGTTCTTCGGCGCGTTCCGCCGCGCCAAGTACGACCGCCCGATCGCCAACACCTACTACGCGCCCGAGGGCGTGCCGTTCCCGGTGGGCTTCCGCCAGTGCTCGACCGGCGCGGTGCAGTGCGATCAGGGCATCTCGGACGAGAAGATGAACAACCCGGTGGTCCGCTTCACCTGGCAGGCGTCCGAGCGCAACAAGTTCGCCGCCTACATGGACCGCGCGCTGCGCCTGCGCGGCCACGCGATGGGCTCGCTCACCGACCCGCGCACCGCATCGGTGATCTGGAACACGCCGACGTTCGCCACCGGCTCGATCAAGTACACGTCGACGCTGTCGTCGAAGCTGTTGCTCGAGAGCGGCTTCTCCTTCAACCGCGAGCGGTACGACAACCTCTATCAGCCTGGCGTGCTCGCCGACCGCGGCACCGACGCGTGGTACCGCAACGCCCGCAAGAACGACACCAGCACCGGCCTGCTGTGGAACGCCTCGGGCGCGCAGCTCGGTAATTACCCAGATCGCTATAACTTCCAGGGCGCACTCTCGTACGTCACCGGCGCCCACAACGTGAAGGTCGGCGCGGCCTACCAGTACGGTCCGTACTGGCGCTACAACAACGCCAACGCGGATCTCTACCAGACCTACAACAACGGGATTCCGACGCAGGTCACCGTGCTCAACACGCCGTTGACGGTGCAGGAGGATCTGGACGCGAACTTCGGCATCTACGCGCAGGATTCGTGGAACCTCGATCGCCTCACGCTCAACTACGGCCTCCGCTTCGATCTCAACAAGCAGAGCATCGTCGGCCAGAACGCGCAGATCGGGCGCTTCGCCAACGTGCCGGCGTACGACGACATTGCGTTCCCGACGTGGAAGGACTTCTCGCCGCGCCTGTCGGCCATCTACGACATCGCGGGTGACGGCAAGACCGCGATCCGCGCCGGGTTCAACAAGTTCGTGACCGCGCAGACCACCGGTTTCGCGCAGCTCTACAACCCGACCGCGCTGACCACGGCGGTGCTGCCGTGGACCGACGTCAACGGCGACGACATCGCCCAGGGCGAGCGCGGCTGCGCCTACTTGACCGCGAGCTGCGAGATCAATTTCGCCAACCTGCCGACCAACTTCGGCGTGCGTTCGCTGGCGCAGTTCGATCCGGAGATCAAGCGTCCCTATTCGCTGGCCTTCAACCTCGGTATCACCCGTGAAGTGATGCCGGGCCTGTCGGTGGCAGCCGAGTACTATCGCATCGACTTCCAGAACATCACGGTTCGCCAGAACTCGCTGCTCAACGCCGACAGCTACAACCGTTTCGATGTTGTCAGCCCACTCGACGGCAGCGTCATCCCGGCCTATGTGATCAAGCCGGAGTTCCGCGGCCAGGTGGCGAACATCGACAGCACCAGCGACGAGATGAAAAGGAATTACAACGGCCTCGACATCAACTTCAACGCCCGCCTGCCGCGCGGAGCCCGCGCCTTCGGCGGGTTCAACCTCGAGCGCACGCTCAACAACACCTGTGTGGCGGCCCAGAGCGATCCGAACAAGTCGTTGTACTGCGACCAGTCGGAGAGCGGCATCCCGTGGCAGAAGCAGTTCAAGGGCACGGTGGTCTACCCGACGCCGTGGTGGGGCATCTCGGTGAGCGCGGCGTACCAGAGCCTCAACGGCTACCTGATCGGCTCGGCGGCGCAGGCCTACGGCGGCTTCACGGCCGGCACCGGCTTCGACCGTCCGAACGGCCAGGCCACCTATTGGCAGCTGACCTCGACCACGCGTTACGCGGCCAACTGCACCGGTCCGTGCACGCCGAACGGCCTCGTGCTGCCGGCGCTCGGCGCCAGCGGCGTGGCGAACCTCCAGGTGCCGCTGGTGGCGCCGGAAACCGAATTCACCCCGCGGCTCAACCAGGTCGATTTCTCGGTGAGCAAGCGGTTCGAGTTTGGCGGGTTCCGCGTCACGCCGAAGATGGACCTGTTCAACGCGCTCAATTCGGATGATTACTCTTCGGTGGCCACCGCGCAGTTCGGCGCGCAGACCTACAAGCAGCCTTCGGTAATTCTGCAGGGGCGCATCATCCGCATCGGCGCGGACATGAGCTGGTAACCAGCGAGAACGGTTACAAGGGTTACAGAGGTTACAGGGTTACAGGGGGTTCTCCCAGGGTTCAGGGTTCTTTACGGAGAACCTTGTAACCTTGTAACTTTGTAACCCTTGTAACCTTGTGTGGTCATGCTCGTCATCTCCCTAACTCTGCAATTGACGGCGGCCGCGGCTGTTCCTACCGTGCTGGTGTTCACCACCACGGACTGCCCGATCTCGAACCGCTATGCGCCCGAGATCACGCGGCTGACCGAGAAGTTCGCCGGCAAGGCGCGGGTCGTGCTCGTCTATCCGGTGGCCTCGGACACCGAGGCGATGATCCGCGAGCACGTCAAGAAGTTTGGCTACACCAACGAGTGGCGGCGCGACGTCGATCAGAAACTCGTGAAGCAGACCGGCGTCACCGTGACACCTGAAACTGCCGTGCTCGGCGCGGACCAGAAGCTGCTCTATCGCGGCCGCATCGACGATCGCTATGTGGACTTCGGCAAGCAGCGGCCGCAGCCGACCGTCCGCGATCTCGAACGCTCTCTGGAGGCGATTCTTGCCGGCAAGCCGGTTCCGGTCGCCGAGACGCGCGCGGTCGGATGTTTCCTTTCGGATCTCGTTAAATGACTCTTTGGAAAGCGACGGCTTTAGCCGTCGCAGCAGCCGTCGCTGCAGCGGCTGTCGCTGTAGCCGTTCCGTCAAGCATGGCGACGGCTCAAGCCGAAGCGACCGCTAAAGCGGTCGCTCTCCAAACGCGTACGGACGTGACGTTCACGAAGGACGTTGCTCCGATCGTGTTCAACTCCTGTGCAGCCTGTCATCGGGACGGAGGCCCAGGTCCCTTCCCGCTCACCAACTACGACGAGGTCCGTCGCCGAGCCACGCAGGTCGCGCAGGTGACGAAGAGCCGCTTCATGCCGCCGTGGAAGGTCGAGCCCACTGTGGGCCACTTCGTCGGCCAGCGTCCGCTGACCGACAAGGAGATCGCGACCCTCGAACGGTGGGCGGCGAGCGGCACTCCCGAAGGTGATCCGAAGCAGCTGCCGGCGTTGCCGAAGTTCGCGGATGGGTGGTTGCTCGGCAAGCCTGATCTGATCGTCAAGCCAGACAAGGCATTCACGCTGCCCGCGCAGCAGTCCGACGCCTTCAGAATTTTCGCGATCAAGATGCCGATCACGAAGCGCACGTATGTGACCGGCATCGAGTTCCATCCCGGCAACGCGCGGGTGGTGCATCACGCCAACATCCGTATCGATCGCAGCGACGCCACCAGGAAGCTGGACGAGGCCGATCCGCTGCCCGGCTACGACGGCCTCATGCCGCGCTCTGCCGAGTATCCGGACGGGCATTTCCTTGGCTGGACGCCTGGGCAGGTGGCACCGCTGGTGCAGCCGGAACTGTCGTGGGCGCTTGAGCCGGGCAGCGATCTGGTCGTGCAACTGCACATGCAGCCGAGTGGAGCGGCGGAAGAGGTTCTGCCGGAGATCGGTTTCTACTTCAGCGATCGCGAGCCGCAGCGCACGCCAACCATCCTGCGGCTTGGTTCGCAAGGCATCGATATTCCACCCGGTGCATCACGCTACGTGATTCGGGATTCGTACGTGTTGCCGGTGGACGTCGAGTTGCTCGCGGTGCAGCCGCATGCCCACTACCGCGCGAAGGAGATTCGTGGCATTGCCACGCTGCCCGACGGCGGCACGCGGGTGGTGATGGAGATCCACGATTGGGATTTCCGCTGGCAGCACGTCTACCGCCACGAAACGCCGATCAAGCTGCCGAAGGGCACGCGGCTGGCGATGGAATACACCTACGACAACTCAGCCAGCAACGTGCGCAACCCCGAGTTGCCGCCGGCACGAGTGTTCTGGGGCCAGCGCTCGAAAGACGAGATGGGCGACCTGTGGTTCCAGCTGCTGGCTTCGAACGACGACGATCGGCGCCGCCTGAACGGCGAGATCGCCGCCAAGATGACCGCCGAAGACATCGTCGGCTACGAAACCATGCTGAAGATGACGCCGAACGACGCCGAGCTGCACGACGACGTGGCGTTGTTGTACCTGGGGATGGGGCTGGCAGCGAATGCGGTGCGGCACTTCGATCTGTCGGCCGCGCTGAAGCCGCAGTCGGCGCCGGCACAGTTCAACCTTGGCACCGCGCTGGCGCAGGCAGGTCGTCTCGAGGCGTCGGTCGCGGCGTTCCGCGCCGCGCTGAAGCTGCGCCCCGACTTCGCCCTCGCGCATGGAAATCTCGGCCGCGTGTTGCTGGCGCAGGGGCATCACGCCGAAGCGCTGAAGCACCTGGAGGAAGCGGTTCGGTTGGATCCCACTAATCCGCGATCGCTGCTCGGACTCGCCGAAGCCTACGCCGCGCGCGCCAACTACGATCTGGCGATAGAGACAATCGATCGAGCGCGCAAACTTCCCCTCAGCGAAGAATTGGCCAGAGAGATTTTCGCCCGACGTGCGGAATATTTGAAGCTACGGAAGTAATCAGTCCTTCCCTTGGCTCGACGTCGTCGCGGGCCTGATGATCTTCTGAATCAATTCATCGAGCTGTTCGATCGTCGGCTGCCCTGGCAAGTACGTCGACACCTTGCCGTCGCGATCGATCATCACGTAGGTCGGCGTCGTCGAGACGCCGTACTTCAGGTAGACCTCGTCGCTGACCGGTGCGGACACCGTCTTCATCCACGGATAGAACGCGTCGCGCACCTTTTCGATGTAGGCGAGCTCCTCGGCCGGGTCAACTGGCCGACGCTTCTCGGCGTAACCAAAGCGCTGCGTCGGCGCGATCACGGTGATGCCGCTGTCCTTGTACTTGTTCATCAACTGCTCGAGCAGCGGGCCCTGCGTCTTGCAGTCGCCGCACCAGTGGGCCCACGCGAAGATCACCACGGGCTTGCCTTTGAGCTCGGCCAGCGTCGGGGTCTTCGGTCCGAGCCACTCCTTCGACGTCAGCGGGAACGCGGGCTGTCCCTCGAGGCCGATCAGGTTCATGTTCTTGTTGAGACGCATGATGATCGAGGTGCCCTTGTACTGCTCGATCTCGCGCTGCAGGTGCATGATCGCTTCCGAGCGGCGGCCCTGGCCGGCCATTGCCTGCGCCTGCACTTCGATCGCCGCACCGAGCGCGATCGGCAGCCGCGGCTCGTCATCGAGCTTGCGCCGCTTGAGGTGCTCTTCGACGATGCCGTAGGTGCGCGAGGCGTAGGTCATGGCCTGGTCGTAACGCTTGCGGGAGACGAGGTCGCGCCCGAGCCACGAGAACGCCTCGATCGAAATCGGCGACTCCTTGCTCTTCGCCATTTCCGCGGTGGCCAGCACCTCGGCGCGCTCGAAGTCTTTTGCGTTGAGCGCATCGCGCACGAGTTGGACGATCGTTTTTTCCGGCGGAGGCGCTGGTTTGGCTGTGCCCTGTGCCCACGCGGGCACGGCGACAATCAGAGACAAAACAGCAAGGGCGAGGGTGGTGCGCTTCATCGTCGGAGGATACTCCAAACTTCATCGTATAGTTGCGCGATGCGACCAGCTCTTCTGCTCACGGCGGCGGTAGTCCTGGCCCTGTCCGCCTCGTCTCCAGAGGCGCAGGAACGTCTCGTTCGTGCGCGTGATCTCGGTATTCCATTCCAGGGCGGGCAGCCCGGTCCGCTCAACGCCATCACCGACGTCGCTGGTGTCGAGGTGGGGCTTACGACGCTCATCAGCGGCGAAGGGAAGCTGGTCGAAGGCAAGGGTCCCATCCGGACCGGCGTCACCGCAATCCTGCCGCGCGGGCGGAAGTTCGATCCGGTGTTTGCCGCGCATCACGTCCTGAACGGCAACGGCGACATGACGGGCACGCACTGGGTGCAGGAGTCGGGCTTTCTCGAAACGCCGATCCTCATCACCAACACCGGCAGCGTTGGTGTGGTGCGCGACGCCGCGCTCGGGTGGATGAATCGCAACAAGTACTTCGCACCGATGATTGCGCATGTCTGGTTCGCGTACCCGCTCGTTGCCGAGACCTACGACGGTGTGCTCAACGACATGTACGGGTTTCACGTGAAGCCTGAACACGTCAACGCGGCGCTCGATTCGGCCAAGCCCGGTCCGGTTGCGGAGGGCAACGTCGGCGGCGGCACCGGCATGAGCTGCCTCGGTTTCAAGTGCGGCACCGGTACGGCTTCGCGGCGCGTCATCTTTGGGCCGACCACCAATACCGTTGGTGTGCTCGTGCAGGCGAATTTCGGCGGCCGCAATCAATTGACGATCAGCGGTGTTCAGGTCGGCCGCGAAATCAAGGGGTCCGAAAACAAGTACAACTTCGGCCCTGGCGCTGGTGCCGACGTGGCGGGCCGCGGATCGATCATCGCGATTGCCGCCACCGACGCGCCGCTCGCGCCGCACCAGTTGCGTCGCATTGCCCAACGCATCTCGCTCGGCGTTGGACGCACCGGCGGCACCGGCGGCAATGGCTCCGGTGACATCTTCCTGGCGTTCTCCACGGCCAATCCTGGCGCCTTTCGCCGCGGCGGCCCGAGCACCGTGCAGATGATGTCCAACGACGAGATGAACGGCGTGATGGATGCCACGGTGGATGCCACCGAAGAAGCCATTATCAACGCGCTGATTGCGGCGAAGACCATGACCGGCGCCAACGGCAGCACCGTCTTTGCCATTCCGCACGATCAAGTGCGCGATATTCTCCGCAAGTACGGCCGACTCAAATAACCGAACCCAACGAATGCAGGGTGCCTCAGTGCGTACGGTGCGTCGTGGGCCTAAGGGTGGGTGCGCCTGGTGCCGAGTGCCGAGGGGTGGGTGCCTGGCGCGTGCTAAAGTCCTGCGGATGAGCCGCCTTTCCGCCATCGTCGCAGCGTTCCTACTCGCAGCACTCACGTTCGCCCAACCCCACGCCCAGAACCGACCGATTCGCGGCTTCCCGGACGATGTGGTGGCCGCACAGCGGCAGCGCGAAGAGCAGTTTCGCAAGATTCCAGACAGCACCCGGCTGAAGGAATACATGGAGGCGATGGCGGGCGACTCGCACGTGGCCGGGCAGCCATCCTCGAAGCGCGTCGCCGACTACGCACTCGAGAAGTTCGCGTCGTTCGGCCTCGATGCACGGATCGAGGAGTTCGAGGCGATGATGCCATGGCCGCTCGAGACCACCGTGGAATTGGTGTCACCGGAGAAGATGGTGCTGAAGATCAAGGAGCCGGTGTTGCCCGAGGATCCCGACTCGGGCGATCAGACGCCGCTCTACAACGCCTACTCCGGAGACGGCGACGTGACCGGCGAAGTGGTCTACGTGAACTACGGGATGCCCGCGGATTTCGAGCGCCTCAAGCAGATGAACATCAGCGTGAAGGGCAAGATCGTGCTCGCGCGCTATGGCGCCGGCTGGCGCGGCATCAAGCCGAAGGTCGCCTACGAGAACGGCGCGATCGGCTGCCTCATTTACTCCGATCCGCGAGACGACGGCTTCTTCCAGGGCGATGTCTATCCGGGCGGACCCTATCGTCCTGAGTACGGCGCGCAGCGCGGCAGCGTGATGGACATGCCGATTCATCCGGGTGATCCGTTGACGCCGGGCTGGGGCAGCGAAGCGGGCGGCAAGAAGAACACGCGTGAAGACGCGCCGACGATCCTGAAGATCCCGGTGTTGCCGATCGGTTACGGCGACGCGCTGCCGATCCTGAAACAACTGAAGGGACCCGTGGCACCGCAGGAATGGCGCGGTGCATTACCCGTCACGTATCACGTCGGTCCGGGTCCGGCGCAGCTGCACATGAAGTTGTCGTTCGACTGGAAGAACCGCCCACTCCACAACGTGGTGGCGCGGATTCCCGGCACGACCCGGCCAGACGAGTGGATCATCTTCGGCAACCACCACGATGCATGGGTGATGGGCGCCGACGATCCGATCAGCGGTGCGTCAGCCCTGATGGAAACCGCACGTGGTCTTGGCGAATTGCTGAAGACCGGCTGGCGCCCGTCGCGGACCATCGTCCTCGCGTTGTGGGATGGCGAGGAGTGGGGTCTGCTTGGATCGACCGAGTGGGCGGAGAAGCACAAGGCGGAGCTGCAACAGAAGGCGGTCGCGTACATCAACACCGACGGCACCGGCAAGGGCTGGCTGGGCGCCGGCGGTTCGCACGGGCTGCAGCAATTCCTCGGTGAGGTGACGAAAGACGTCATGGATCCGCGCACCGGTAAGCCGGTGTTCGAGGAAGCGCGTCGCCGCGCAATCCTCGGGCTGCCCGAGGCCGAACGGCCCGAGGCCGAGAAGGACGCGTCGTTCCGCATCGCACCGCTCGGATCGGGCTCGGACTACACGCCGTTCCTGCAGCACCTGACGCTGTCGGCGTTGAACGTCGGCTTCGGCGGCGAGAGTCCCGGCGGCGTGTACCACTCGGCCTACGACACGGTGAAGTGGTACCAGACCTACTCGGACGGCGACTACAGCTACGGCCGCACGCTGTCGCAGATCACCGGCACGCTCATCCTGCGATTGTCCGAAGCGCCCGTGCTGCCGTTCCAGTTCGTCGACACGGCCGACACGCTGATGCGCTACGTCATCGACCTCGAGAAGCTGGCCGCGTCGAAGAAGGATTCGAAGGTCGACATGAGGCCGGTGCGGAATGCCGTCGAAGCCCTGCGCCAGGCGGGACAGGCGTACGAGCAAGCCTACGCCGCAGTGCCGAAGCAGAACAGCGCGCAATTGCTTGGACGCAAGGAACTTCAGGAGTTGAACAAGCTGCTGCTGACGTCTGAGCAGAAACTTGGCAACACCGAGGGTTTGCCGCGACGGGAGTGGTTCAAGCACCAGATGTACGCGCCCGGCTTCTATACCGGCTACGGTGTGAAGACGATGCCGCAGATTCGTGAAGGCCTCGAGGAGGACCGCTTTACCGAGGCGCAGGGAGGTGTGCGGACGGTGTCGTCCGCCATCAACGCCCTCGCCGCCCAGGTGAACGATGCGGCGAGAGCGCTCGAGCGAGCGGTTAGATAATCGATCCGATGTAACCCATGGCGACCAGGATGGCGCAGGTGAGCCCGACGATCACTGCCTGCGCCTTCCACGGCTGCCCCTTCATCAGCCAGAACGGCATCGACAGTGTGAACGAGACCGGAAAGCTGAGGCTGAGCAGCATTTCCGCCGCGTCCGCCAGGCCCGCGCGGTTGAGTGCCGTGGCCGACGACACCATCACCACGGTGATCCCGATCATCACCGCGGCGCCGATCAACGAATCACGCTTGGTGTAGCGGGCCTGCGATCCGGCGCACAGCATCGTCCTCACAGTCATGGTTCCTCCTGCATTGGTCGCGGCGCTTGCCGCGCGCGTCGCGTTCCTTACGTCGGTTGACAACCACGCGTCGATGGCGCCGGAGGTGATGTCGATGATTTGCTGCACCGACAGCCTGTCCGGTCCGACCGTAGAAAGAAATTCTTCGCCGTAGCGTTGGCGCCAGGCGTGTGGATAGAAGCGAAGCAGGCGTGCGGCGGTCATCGCGTCACCCTTCTGCCAGCCGTGCGCGACCGATGCGCGCAACGGCCCGCAAACTTTCGAGGCGATGCTTGAGCACCTTCTGCCCGGCGGTCGTGAGCCGGTAGGGCCGGCGGCGATCCTCAGCGGGCAGCGGCTCGATCCACTTGCGCGCCTCGAGCCGCGCAATGGCACCATACAGCGTGCCCGGGCCGAGCTTGTGGCCCGACACCGCCTCGATGTCCTGCGTCATCGCGTAACCATGCTTCGGGCCATCGGCCAGCGAGATCAGGATGTAGAGGGCCGGTTCCGAGAACCGGCCCAGCGCGGCGAGAAGGTCGTCTTGCCTGGTCATGATTACTACGCCATACGTAATACTACGCCGCGCGTAGTAATGTCAATTCGCGAATTTTGCTGGCAGTCACGTGGCGGCGACCCTGATGCCAGTCCCACTTGGCACCTCCCTTGGCACCCCGGCACCGGCACCCACCCTTAGGCACCCTTCGCACCCTGGCACCCGGCACCGACAGTGCCTTTACAACCTCGTATGGTGAGCGTATAAACCACGGTATGCGTAGCGGTGTCCTTATCGTCGTGTTGGCGGGCGCCTTCGCCGGGGTGCTCGGGGCGCAGGAACCGGTCATCAAGCGCAGCGCGCCGATGACGCTGACCGGCGAGATCGTCGACATCTCCTGCTACAAGTCGAAGGGCGTGTCCGGCGGCACCGGTGCGGCGCACGTCGACTGCGCGAAGATCTGCATTCTCCAGAAAGACGGCGTCGTCGGCATCCTCACCGATGGTGACGGCCTCTTCAAGATCTGGGGCAGCGCCGCCGAGAACAAGTACGCCAAGGTGATGCCGTTCATCGGCCAGACGGTGGAGATCACCGGCACCGAGGTGACGCTCTCGAACAATTACGACGTGCGTTCGTTCGATCTGCAGACCGTGAAGCGGAAAACAACGAAGTAGGGGGCTCCGATGACTGCGAGATCTCTCGTGTTCGGATCGGCCGGCGCGTTACTGCTGACAATCGCCGCCACGCCTGTGAACATCACGGCGCAGACTGCGGTGCCGCCGACGCACACCTACGCGAAGGACATCGCGCCGATCATGCAGCGCTCGTGTCAGACGTGCCATCGGCCTGGCACCAACGCGCCGATGTCGCTGCTCACCTACGAGGACGTGCGCCCATGGGCGCGCGCGATCAAGAGCAAGGTGACGCAGCGGCTGATGCCGCCCTGGCACATCGAACGCAACGTCGGCATCCAGCAGTTCAAGGACGACCCGTCGCTGAGCGACGCCGAGATCGCAAAGATCGCCGCGTGGGTCGACGCCGGCGCGCCGCGCGGCAGTGCCGCCGACATGCCGGCGCCGCCATCGTTCCCGGACGATGAGGCGTGGCACATCGGTACGCCCGATCTGATCGTCGAGATTCCGAAGCCGCACACGGTGCCGGCGGCCGGCGGCGATCTGTGGATCGACTACATCGCCGACTCTGGCCTCACCGAAGATCGCTACCTGCAGGCCGTGGAAGCGAAGCCGGGTCCGGGCGCCCGAGCCGTCGTGCATCACCTGCTCACCTACCTGATTCAGGACATCGATGAGAACGAAGTGCTCGCCGGCCGCCTCGACGATCGCCCGACCAACAACGAGAGCTTCCTCAACGAGTTCGCCGTCGGCAAGAACGGCGACATCCTGCCGGAGGGCACTGCGAAGCTGGTGAAGGCCGGCTCGAAGATTCGCTTCAACCTGCACTATCACCCGTCTGGCAAGGAAACCGTCGACCGTGCGCGCGTCGGACTGAAGTTCTATCCGAAAGGCTACCGGCCGAAGTACCACCAGATCTCGCTGCAAATCGCGAACGCGCACGAGGAGTTGGACATTCCGGCCAACACCATCACGCGCCACGACGGCTACTACCGCTTCTCGAAGCCGGCGCGCCTCACCGCGCTCCAGGCCCACATGCACAATCGCGGCAAGCGGATGTGCGTGGAAGCCATTCTGCCGAGCGGCCGCGCCCAGACGCTCAACTGCATGTACTTCGACTTCAACTGGCACAAGGTCTACAACTACGAAGACGACGTTACGCCGCTGCTGCCGGCGGGCACGGTGATCCACACCATCCTCTGGCACGACAACACCGCCAACAACCGCAGTAATCCCGATCCTCGCAACTGGATCGGCTACGGCCAGCGGACGATGGACGAGATGGCGTTCGCGTGGGTGACGTGGACCTACCTGGATGAAGAGGACTACCAGAAGATGACCGCCGAGCGGGCGGCCAAGAGCGCCACGGCACGGGAGCGCTGACACGATGCGTACTGCGCGGACGATTGCGTGCTGGTCGATCGGCCTGGTGCTGACGGGAGCGCCCGCGGTTGCGCAGCAGCCGCCGGGCACGCCGAGCACCATCCAGACACAGGACGGTGTGTATACCAACAACGTCCGTTACGCGCGCGGCCAGAGCGTGCAGCCGGTGTTCGAGGGATGGGAGCAGAATCCCGACGGCACGTTCTCGATGTGGTTCGGCTACCTCAATCGCAACTACGAAGAGCGGCTGAACATTCCCGTCGGGCCGAACAACGGGTTCAACGGCGAGGACATGGGCCAGACCGAAGTGTTCGAGCCGCGGCGCTCGCGATTCGCGTTCAAGGTCGTGGTGCCGGCCAACTTCCCGAAAGATCGCGATTTGGTCTGGACCGTCGTCGCCAATGGCGTCGCGCAGAAAGCCTACGGATCGTTGTGGCCGGTGTGGCAAGTCGACCAAGGCACGATCTCCGCCAATCGCGGCAGCCGCACGGCCGTCGATTTCGACGAACCGCCCAACGCCGCACCGCGCGTCGTCAATCCCCCGCCGAAGCAGTCGGTCGAAGCCGGCAAGCCGTTCGAACTCACGCTGCAGGTGGACGATGACGGCAATCCGCGGCCGCGGGTCGATCGTGGCGCCAGCGTGGCCGGCCTCAAGGGGCGGCCCGCCGAGCGGCCGCTGAACGATTCATTGCGGGTGAGCTGGGTGCAGTGGCGCGGGCCGGGCGTGGCGAAATTCGATCCGCGGGTGATTCGCGTCGTCGACGGCAAAGCAACCACGAAGGTCACCTTCGACAAGCCGGGCAACTACGTGCTGCGCGCTTTCGCTGAAGACGCGAGCATCCACACCCCGCATGACGTCACGGTGGTGGTCACCGCGACGAGTACCGATCGACCACAGCCGTGATGGACTCTGACGATGTGAGATCTCAGATGTGAGATCTCAGATTTATTGATCAATTTTCAGATCGCCCAATAAATCTGCAATCTGAAATCTGACATCTGAAATCGACTAGGCTCCGCCAGCTTCCTTGATCTTGCGGAGCACTCGATCCTGCATCCAGTGCTGGTCCCACCATTCCACGGGATTGATTGGCGTGCCCTGCAACAGCACGGTGAAATGCAGGTGATCGCCGCCGGCCAGGCCCGTGGCGCCGGTGCGACCGAGCTCCTGGCCCTTGGTCACGTTGACGCCTGCCTTCACGTTCATCGTCGACAGGTGCGCATAGAGGGTCTGTACGCCGAGGCCGTGATCGACGATCACGCAGTTGCCGTAGATGCCGAGATAGTCCGCATGCACCACCACGCCGGCATGTGACGACAGCACGGGTGCCCGCTGCAG
>JALDXK010000071.1:0-15331 GCA_032155105.1 Acidobacteriota bacterium | reverse complement strand
GCTCAGGGCTGCTCGCTCATCCGGAGGCTCCGCGGTGAGGACTCGCGAGCAGGAAGTCGAGCCGCTCATCAACCTGTCCGAGATCACCGAGATCGAACTGCTGATCCTGAAACGGATGCGCGAGTTCACCATCGGCGAGCACTCGAGCATGTTTCACGGCACCGGCTTCGACTACGTCGGGCTGCGCGACTGGCAGGCGGGCGATCGGTTCGAGCACATCGACTGGCCGCAGTCGTCGCTCAACAACTTCAGCCCACTGATCGTCCGCGAGTTCGAACAGCCGACCACGTCGAGCGTGATCATCGTCGCCGACCGCTCGGCGTCGACGCGCTGCGGCGCCGACACTTCGGGCGGCGAGCGGCGCGGCCTGCAGATCGCGACGCTGATCGCGCGGTCGATCGCCACGCTCGGCATGTCGGCGGTGTTCTTCCAGGATTCGATTGGCCTGCTCACCTTCGACGAAGGGTTCCGCGAGCTCGGCGCGGTGCGGCCCCGCATCGGCAAGGGCCAGGTGATTCACTGCATCGAGGCCTACCAGAATGGCTACGGCCTGCAGGAGATTCGCAATACCGGCAGCCTCAGCGCGACGCTCACCGGCTTCTCGCGTAAGACGGCGATGATGCCCGTGATCTCGGATTTCCTGTTCGACGACGCGCCGGCGTTCCTGAAGGAGCTGTCGCAGGTCAACAACATCCACGACGTGTTCATCATGATGGTGGACGCGTCGTTCGCGTTCGAGCTGCCGCGGGTGTCGGCAGGATGGGTCGAGGTCTACGACATCGAGACCGGGCAGTCGCGGATGATGTCGCGCCGTGAGCTCAGCCGCCAGAGTTCGCGCGTGCGCGAGTGGCAGGACGAGATCGGGAAGCAGGCCAAGGACCTCGACCTCGACGTCGTGCGGCTATCGCTCGACCAGGTGCAGTTCGACGTGGCGTTGGTGGAATGGGTGGCGGAGAGACGCCTCCGGCGTCGCAAGTAATTACGAGTTAAAAGTTAAAAGTTAAAAGTTAAGAGTTAAAAGTTAAAAGTTAAAAGTTAAAAATCAATGAGACGAGTCCTCCTCTTATTCGCGTTCGCGGCGATTACCGTTCCTGCGACAGCGCAAACCCCGGCTTCCAAGCCGGCGCCGCCCGCGGCAGATCTCGTCGAGGTCGAACCGATCACCTGCTGGTGGCGGCCATCAGTCACGGCGGTCAGGACCGCGGAACCGTTCGACATCAGGCTGACCTGCGCGGTCGTCGAGACAGACGCTAACAAGGTGGTGCCGGACGTCTCGAAGCTCGACCCGACGGTGGTGCAGATGCCGCCGTTCGAGGTACTGGGCGGCACCCGCGCGGCGGACCTGCTCGCGCCGGGCAAGCGGTTCATCCAGTTCGACTATCGCCTGCGCCTGTTCAGCGAAGACATGTTCGGCGGCGACGTGCCGGTGCCGCCGCTCGACATCGCGTATCGCATCGAGAGCCAGGTGAGCGGCGGCGAGACGGCACAGGGCCGCGAGCAGGCGTACTCGCTGCCGCCGGCGGCGATCCGCCTGATCTCGGTGGTCCCCGACACCACCAGCGACATTCGCGAAGCCCCGGCGGCGCCGTTCCGGCGCATCGAAGACCGCGACTCGCGCGCCAACCTGCTGCAGACGATCGCCACCGTGCTGTTCGGACTCGCCGGCGTGATCGTGGTGATGATGCTGGTCGGGATGATGCGGCGGAAGACGAAGACCGCGATGCTCGCGCATCATCGCCTGGCGCCGCGTGCGCTGCTCTCCGCGGCGGGCCGCGAGCTTGCCGCTGTGCAGCAAGCCGGCCGCGGCGGCTGGACGCCGGAGCTTGCCGGTCGCGCCCTCGCGGCGCTCCGCATCGCCGGCACCTACGCGATGCGCCAGAACGCCGGTCAGCGCGAGGGGAAGGCCGGAGACACACCGGTCGAGGGCGAGCTGCTCGTCTCGGGACCGCTCGGCCGCGGCCGCGTGTTCGCCTCGGGATCGGTCACAGGTGAATCCGCGTCGCGACCTGACGCACCGCATGGCCTGGCCGACGCGTTGCGGACCTTGACCGTCGCACGCTACGGCCGCACGGAAAGGCTCGAATCGAACGTCGACGATGCGGTGGCCACCGCGATCCGGATTACGAAGCAGCAACAGTCCGCCCACTCGGTGGTGTCGGAGTGGGGCCGCAACTTCAACCGCTCGGTCGTCGATCTCCGGCGCAAGGTGTGGGCCTAAGAACTAGGGTGCCGGGTGGGTACGGTGCGTAGGGTGCCAAGGACGTAAATGCAATTGATTCGCGATCTGCAGGAGCTGATCCAGGCCACGTGGGCCGAGTGGGGCGATCTCTATCTCGACCGCCTGATCTACTCCCAGCAGTCCGTGGCGACACAGCTCCTCGTGACCCTCGTCGGCCTCGCGGCGATTTTCGTCGTGATCCGATCGTTCGGGAGCCGCAATCCTGGCCATCACCGGATGGCGCTGCCAGCGATCGTGACCCGTCCGGGGTGGTCGCGCGCTTCGTTGTCTCGGCATGGCGCGCTGCTCCTCGCGCTCGCCGGCCTGCCCTTCTTCGTGCTCGCGCTGTCCGATCCGCGCACCACGCTGACCCGCACCGAAACGACCTTCCCGGGCCGTCGCATCGCCCTGCTGATCGATGCCTCGTCGAGCATGTTGTCGGCGCTGCCGTCGACCACGCTGGCGAAAGGCGCGCCGAACAACGCCGCCTTCTTCACCACGGTCGGCGCCGCGCGCTACTTCATCGAGCGTCGCATGGCCGGGAAGTACCGCGACCTGATGGCGCTGGTCGAGTTTGGTGACGACGCCTACGTGATCACGCCGTTCACGACCGACTACGAGAACATCCTGCTCAGCACCGCGCTGATTGGCGACTGGAACGAGTTCATGGCCTTCCCGGATCAGGGCACCGTGGTAGCCAAGGCGGTAGACCAGGCAGTGGGCCTGTTCCAGGCGTTCGACTACCTCGACGCGGCCGGCAACCTGTTGGTGATCTTCACCGACGGCGCGGACGCGGACGTGCTCGAAAACGGCAAAACCGTGGACGACGTGCTGGCCGAGGCGCAGCGCGCCAAGATTCCCGTCTACCTAATCAAGATCGGCGGCAACGTCCAGAACAAGCGCAGCGTCGCCGACGAGTTGTGGATCGGCGCGGTGAAGAAGACCGGCGGTGAATTTTTCTCCGGCGCCGACGAGGCGACGATCATCCGCTCGATCCAGGCGATCGATCGGCGCGCCGCCGGGCAGATCCAGATGAAGCAATACAGCACCGAGCGGCCGCGCTACGCGGTGTTCGCGCTGACGGCGGCGGCGTTGTGGTGCGCGGCCTTGATGCTGCGCTTTACGGTTCCCACTTTCCAAACTTTCCCGTGAGACTGACATGAGATCTTCGACGTGGTTCGCACAGGCCCTCATCGCGATTCTGCTCCTCGCCGCCGGCGCTGTCCTGTGGCGATCCTCTGAAATGGAGCGCCGCCTGGCCGCGGCCGAGCGCGATCTCGTGATGCTGCGCTATGCCGATGCGGGCGTGGCGGCGATGCAGCCGGGCGGACGCCTGGCGGCGCTGCTGCCGGGCGCGAGCACATCCGCCGCTGACGCGAAGGCGCTCGAGGCCACCGCCGGCTACTGGCAGGGCAATTACGATGCGGTGGCGGACATCCCCGACGCGAAGCTGCTCACCGCCAACGCCGAATACCGGAAGATGCGCAAGACCGGCGGCTCGTGGCAGGCGATGGTTGGCCGCATGGACGGCCTCGTGAAGCAGTACGCCGAGATCCTGCGCGACGATCCCACCAACGCCGAAGCCGCCTTCAACTACGAATACATCGTCCGGTTGCGGCAGGTGATCGCCGCACGCAAGCAGCCCGTCGCGCCCGTCGACGGCGCCAACGCCGGTCTCACGATCCACGGCTTCGCCGGCGCGCCGCCTGAAGAATCGGACATGAAGAAGTTCAAGATGATCGTGCCGATGCGCCCGGATGAGCGACTCGAAGCCGAGAAGGCAGGCAAGGGAACCACCAAGGTGAGGAAGGGCTAGTCGATTTCAGATCTCAGATCTCAGATTTTAGATTTATTGCCGATTGCTGATTGGTGATTGCTGATTGATGCGTTTCGGAGCTCCCGGATTTCTACCGCTGCTGGCCATTCCGGTCGCGCTGCTGCTGTTGTGGATGTGGCAGCTGTGGAAGCGGCGGGCCGATGCGCGCGCGTTCGTGCGCGGCCGGCAGGTACCGGTTCACGAGCGCATTCCCTTCTTCGGCGAACTGCTCTTCTGGCTGTTCCTGATCCTCGCCGCGGGCTCGGCGCTGCTCGCGCTGGCGAGGCCGCAGGCCGTCACCTCGATGATCCGCACCGCCGGCGTCGACATCATCCTGCTGCAGGACGGGTCGGCGTCGATGCACGTCAGCGACGTGCGCGGCAACCGCTGGCAGCGCTCGATGCGGTTCCTCCGGACCATGGGCGAGGCGCTGCGGTGGGAGAACGATCGCATCGCGATGGCGCTGTTCGCGCACATGGCGACGCCGCAGATTCGCCTGACCAAGGACCCCAACACTTTTTTCTTCTTCCTCGATCATCTCGAAGACCGTTCGCCGTTCCGCCTCGAAGACGATGGGACGTGGGACACCAACATCGAGCGCGGCATTTACTGGGGGCTGCGGCTGATGGAGAAGGACGAGGAACTTCGCCGCGCCAGCGGGCTGGCCGAGAAGGCCGGCGTTGCCAACAACGCGCGCGCCTTCCTGCTGATCTCCGATGGCCAGTCGTGGAGCGGTGAGGTGGCGAAGTCGCTGGCGCTCGCGCAGGAACGCAATGTGCCGCTGAACGTGGTGGGCGTGGGCACCACCGCGGGCGGGCTGATTCCCGATCCGAAGCGGCAACCGAACCAGCCGCTGCTGCGATCCGTGCTGAACCGGGCCGAGCTGACGCGGATTGCAACGGCGGGTGGCGGGCGTTATTACGAACTCGATCGCGAGACCGATCGGGAGATCGCCAATGCCATCATCGACCAGACCCGCCGCCGCGCCGGCACGGTCGGCATCCAGGAAGGCACGCAGGAGCTGTACTGGAATTTCCTCTTCGCCGCGGCCGTGTTCCTCGCCCTGGGCGTCCTGTTCCTGCGCGACCGCGTCGCGCTCGCGCTCCAACTCGGCGCCGCCGCCGCCGTGCTCGTGTTCGTGACCGCTGTCTTCTAATCCTTCTTTTCTTCTTTTCTTCTGTAAAGCGCGGTGTTCAGAAAAGCGTGTATCGTGCTCCACTGCCGCGGGCAATCGTTGTGGCCGCAGTCGAGCTCGTGGAATGCGGCGCCGGGAACGATCGCCGCCAACTCACGGCCGTGCGCGATCGGCACGATCGTGTCCTGGCGTCCGTGGATCACGAGGAGCGGCCCCCGGTACGATGTCAGCGCCTCGCGGGTGTCGAAGGGATCGCGGATCAAGAATGCGGGCGCCAGGAATCGTGCCGCGAAATCGGCGACGCTGGTGAACGCGGATTCGAGGATCACCGCCGCCACCGGGCGCTCCGTGGCGAGGCGCGCGGCGACGCCCCCGCCAAGCGATCGGCCGTAGGTGGCGATGCGCGCCGGATCGACGCGCGGATCCGCCACGGCCCAGTCGTAGGCAGCACGCGCGGCCTCCATGATCGACTTCTCGGACGGCGCGCCCGGCGCACGGCCATACCCGGGATACTCGAGGAGCAACACGGCAAACCCCCACGAGCGCGGCACCTCGAAGTCTTCGATCCAGAAGTCCGCGAGCTCGCCGTTTCCGTGCGTGAAGATGATGAGCGGCGCGGGCCCGTTCGGCGCGTGCGGCGCCAGAAACAGCGCCGACGCCTCGATGCCGTCCCTGGTGATCCGCACCACCTCGGCGGCGTCGCCGGGGTCGCCTGGCGAATACGCGGGCATCGGGAACAACATGCTGCGCTGGACCACGAACAGCAGCGCCAGGTAGGCGCCCACCAGTCCCGCACACGCCAGCGCAATCCATGCCATCCGGGACATCACGTGACTATACTCACGGCCATGAAACGCCTCGCAGCCTTTCGTGCGGCCCTCTTGTGTGCCGTGGTCGGGGCATCATGCCAATCAACGACGCCGACGCCGACGACCGGGCAACCGTCCGACGTGGCCGCGGCCTATCTCAACAACCTGGTCGAGTTGATGCGCGTCAATTCGATCCACCGGCTGACGGGTATTTCATCGGGCCTACGGGCGTCGAAACGCTGTGGGAGTACCGCAATGGCGCGGCGCGGTCGGGCGGCGTTGCCGTGACCACCGTATCGCCGCCGTACCAGTTGCGCCGTCCGCAGCCGCGCGCGGCGCCGGTTTCGCTCAGGGCAGGCTATAGTTGAGGGGTGTTCCGCACGACCCTGCTGGTAGCTGCGCTTGCCGCGGTTGCGGCATGCACGATCAGGCCGGCTGAAGAAGACTACCCGGCGAAGATCGCCGCGGTGCGCGCCGCCAAGGACGACAGTTTCAAGAACGACGCCGAGTCGCCGGTCCCGGCCGACAAGAAGGCCGCCCTCCTGCCGCTGGCCTATTTTCCAATCGACGAAAACTACGCCGTGCCCGCCACGCTCGAGCCCGCGGCCGAACGCACGCGCATCCAGGTGCCGACGTCGACCGGGAAGATTCGCAACATCGAGCGGATCGGCGCGCTGAAGTTCATGTTGCACGGCAAGCCGATGCGGCTCACCGCGTTCATCGACGTGGAATCGCCGCAAGTCAACCGGCTGTTCATTCCCTTTGCCGACCAGACCAGCGGCAAGGAGACCTATGCGGCCGGGCGTTATATGGAGCTTGACCCGACCCCGACCGGCATCTACGTGGTCGATTTCAACGTCGCCTACAACCCGTATTGCTACTACAGTCCTGAATTCGATTGCCCATATCCTCCCAAGGAGAACCGGCTCGACGTCCCGATCCAGGCCGGCGAGCGCGTGCACCATGCCACTGCGGGCGCTGCAAGCGATCGTTTTTGATTTCGACGGCGTGATCGCCGACAGCGAACGGCTGCACCTGCAGTCGTACCAGGACATCCTCGCACCGGAGGGCATCACGATCTCCGAGGCCGACTATTTCGAGCGCTACCTCGGTTACGACGATGTGGGCGTGTTCAAGGCGGTGGGCAAGGATCACGGCGTGCCGATGAACGACGCGCGCATCTCGACGCTGATGACGAAGAAGGGCGAGCGCTACGAAGCGCTGACCGCTTCGGGCGCCATGCTGTTCCCGGGCGCGGCGGATTTCATCCGCGCCGCCGTCGCGGCAGAGGTACCGATCGCGATCGCCTCGGGCGCACTGACCGGAGAGATCGAAGAGATCCTGGATCAGGCGGGCATTCGATCGCTGTTCCCGGTCATCGTCGGGGCCGATCAAACGGAGAAGAGCAAGCCGGATCCGGAGCCGTATCGCGTCGCCTTCGACCGGCTGCGCGCCCACACCGGCCGCGAGCTGGAGCCCTGGCGTTCGGTGGCGATCGAGGACTCGCGCTGGGGCCTCGTCTCGGCGCGCGGTGCGGATCTGCGCTGCGTGGCCGTCACCAATACCTATTCGGCCTCCGAGCTGCGCTCCGACGCCGAGCTGGTGGTTGCGGGTCTTCACGTCCTTACCCTCGAGGCACTGGACTCGCTCTGTGCCGATTGAGGACGCCGTGGCGAAATCGCTTGCCGACCAGATCGCAGACGCGGCCGATCGGCCCGGGCCCGATCTTGCGGCGCCCGCGTTCCTGATCGCGCGCATCGAGTACCCGAAGCTCGACCCCGAGCCGTACCTCGATCGGCTGGATCACATGGGCGACGAGGCCGCGCGGGCCGTGGCCAGGGATCCGGGCGCCGACGCACCGCTGGCGGTGCGCATCGACGCGGTGAACCGTTACCTGTTCAGCGAGCTCGGTTTCAGCGGCAACCGCGAGCACTTCGAGGATCCGCGCAACAGCTGCCTCAACGAAGTGATGGATCGGAAGACCGGCATTCCGATCACGATGGCGCTCGTCTACATCGAGATCGCACGGCGGGCCGGCATCCGCGCCGAGGGCGTGAACTTCCCCGGCCACTTCCTGGTGCGCTGCCTGCAAGACCTGCACACCGACGATCCGAACGACGGGCTCATCGTCGACCCGTTCCACGGCGGCGCGATCCTCAACGAGCGGGACTGCCGGCAGCTGTTGCAGCCGCACATGAGCGAGGCCGCTTTCGAGCCATCGCTGCTCGCGCGCGCCACGCGCCGGCAGGTGCTGGTGCGCATGTTGCTCAACCTGAAGAAGCTCTACGTAAAGATGCACTCGTTCCCGCAGGCGCGGAGCACCACCGACGCGCTGCTCGCGTTACAGCCTTCGTCGCTCGCCGACCTTCGCGATCGCGGCCTGCTCGCGTACCACATGAGCGACTTCGCACACGCGCTCCGAGACCTCGAGGAGTACTTGAAGCTCGCGCGCCTCTCGGAACAAGACGAGGAGCAGCGGAAAGAAACCGAGCAGGTCTGGGAGCATGTGAAGACGCTCCGCAGGCGGGTGGCTCAACTCAATTGACGCGGCCGGGCGTCAGGACTTGCCTGGGGCCAGGCGGAACGCCGCCATCTGTTCACCGTTGCGAACCAGCAGGATGTTGCCGGCCAGCACCGGATGGTTCCAGGTCTTGCCTTCGATGCCCGGCACGCGTGCCAGTTCCCTGAACTCTCCGGGCGTGGCGCTGACCAGCACCAGCTCGCCCTCCTCGGACGTCACGAGCAGCAGATCCTGATCGGCCAGCAGCATGAGCTGCCCGTTGCCGTAGCGGCCGCCTTTCCACTTCCGGCTCCCGTCGGCGAGATCCATGCACGCCAGGATGGTGCCGTCGAAACCATAGGCATGTCCGGCATGGACGACGAAGTCGTTGAAGTACGGCTTCAGACGATTCGAGGTCCAGCGTTCCGCAACCGTCCATCCGTCGGGTCCGCGTGTGGCGGAGACGCGGGTCATGCCGCCAATCTGGCCATCGCTGATCAGGATGTCGCCCTCCGCCGTAAGCGCCGGCTGGACGATCGTCGCCGCCATCGCACTCGCGGGAATCGGATGCTGCCAGAGGCGCGCCCCGTCTGCCGTTGCAACGCTAGTCGCGGCAGGACCGGTCAACAACAGCACCTGCGGGACGCCGTCGATCGTGACCGCATGAGGTGAGCTATATCCTGGGCCGGCATCGGGGCCGGACCATCGTGGCGCTCCCGCGAGGTCGTACGCCATCAACTTCCCTGCCGCGGCCACGATGACGAGGTCGTCGACGAGGAGCGGAGACGATGAGAATCCCCAGTCGGGAACACTCACGCCGCTGTCAGCCGCGACGTTGCGTGACCAGATCACCGCGCCGCTCGCCGGGTCGAGTGCGTTCAGGATGCCGGTGGCGCCAAACGCGTACAACCGGTCGCGACCGAGCGTTGGTGTGGCCCGCGGGCCCGGTCCGCCGTTCGACTCCCAGAACCGGACGCGGTCGCGATGCGCCCAGACCGGTTCGCCCGTGGCTACCCGATAGGCGGCGACGATCTCCTCGTCGCCCCGCTGTTCCTGCGTGTAAAAGAGATCACCGCGCACCGCGAACGATGACCACCCGGGACCGATCGGCCGGCGCCACAGGGCTGCCGGAGCCGTTGTGGACCAGTCGGTGTCGATGCGCACTCCCCTGATGACGCTGTCGCGTGCCGGCCCGCGAAATCCTGGCCACTCCACGAGCGAGGCCGGGACGACAGGGACGGCGGCAGGTGTTCCCTCGTCTATCGCGGCGGGCGGCGGAACATTCCGGATCGGCTCCGCAGCCGGCGCCGGTGATGCCGCCGGTTGCGGCGGCGCCGCAACCGGAAGGGGTGCAACCGTGACGTCAGCGAGCAGTCGCTCCTCGCTCGTGCGCGTCCAGCGCCAGCGCAGATCGGAACCGAGCGCGGTGCTGGTCATTCCCTCGGTGCGCACCAGCGTCCACATGCCGCACGCGATCACGATCGCCAGGGCGATCGACATGCGGCGCGCGGCCGCGGTCCGGCCGCGGCTTGCGACCGCCGCCGTGGTGAGGAACACGCCAAGTGTTGGGAGGGCGAACAGCACCACCAGCATGCCCATGGCCCCGGTGGAGATCGATACGTCGGCGAGGGCCCAGGTCACCACGAGGGCGGCGACCATGAGCGCGAGGCCGCCCCATCGCTCCGCGCGAGGTGCCCTGCTGAAAAACGCCCACCAGATCATCACGAACAGCCCGAACAGGACCGACCCCATCATGGCGAACATCACGCCGTCGGGCCACACGAGCGGCAGGGCGAACCGGCTGAGCACGATCAGGGCGGCGAAGACGATGCCGGGCCAAAGTCGAAGCGTGCGGGAATCTCGGTCCATCTGAGTGGCCTCCACGTTTCCTGTATGTAGACGAACGTGACCGCCGAGTGTTGCACGAAAGACGCCGACAGAGAGCTACGACTTGAGCTCGCCGATCTCGAGATACAGGAACGCCGAGGCGATCACGCCGTTGTGGAAGTTGCCGAGATCGAGCTTCTCGTCGGGAGCGTGGGCGTTTTCGTCCGGTAAGCCGACGCCGAACAGGACGCACGGCAGGCCGAGCTCTTCCTGGAACGTGGATACCACCGGGATCGAACCGCCTTCGCGGTTGAACACCGGCCGCTGGCCGAATCCCTGCTCGATGGCGCGGCCCGCGGCCTGCACGTACGGGTTGTCGAACGCCGTCATCCAGGGCTTGCCGCCGTGCATGCGCGTGATTTTCAGTTCAACGGTCTTCGGCGCCACCTTCTGCAGGTACGCCTCGAAGAGATCGCCGATCTTCTTCGGATCCTGGTTGGGCACGAGGCGCATGCTGACCTTGGCCATCGCCACGGCCGGCAGCACCGTCTTGGCGCCTTCACCGGTGAAGCCAGACAACAGGCCGTTGACTTCGAAGGTGGGCCGCGCCCACACGCGTTCGAGCGTGCTGTAGCCGGTTTCGCCGAACAGCTTCGGCGCGCCCAGTTCCTGGCGGTACTTCTTCTCGTTGAACGGCAGCTTCTGCCACTCCGCGCGCTCTTCCTCCCGTAACGCCACCACGTCGTCGTAGAAGCCGTCGATCTTGACGCGCCCGCTCTTGTCCTTCATCTGCGCGAGCACCTGGGCGAGCACCATCCCGGGATTCGCGACGGCGCCGCCGAACGACCCGGAGTGCAGGTCCGACTTGCTGCCGCGCAGGTCGATCTGGAAGTAGGCGAGCCCGCGCAGGCCGTAGCAGATCGAGGGAATGCCGCGATCGAACATCGGCGAATCCGAGATCACCACCACGTCGGCCTCGAGCAGGTCCTTGTGGCCGGTGATGAAGTTGTCGAGGTTGGCGCTGCCGACTTCCTCTTCGCCTTCGATCAGGAACTTCATGTTCACCGGCAGCGAGCCGTTCTGTTTCAAGTGGGCTTCGACCGCCTTGAAGTGCATGAACACCTGGCCCTTGTCGTCGGCCGAGCCGCGGGCGTAGATCTCGCCGTCGCGGACGGTGGCTTCGAACGGCGGCGAAGTCCAGAGGTGCACTGGATCCACCGGCTGCACGTCGTAGTGTCCGTAGAAGAGGATCGTCGGCGCGTCGGGAGCGCCGAGCCACTCGCCGTAGACCACCGGGTGGCCGGGCGTTTCCTCGAGCCGCACGTTCTGCAGGCCGATGCGCCGCATCTCGGCGGCGGTCCACTCGGCGCCATTACGCACGTCTTGCTTGTGCTCCGGCAGGGCGCTGATGGTGGGGATGGCCAGATACTGTTTCAGCTCATCGATGTAGCGATCGCGATTGACGTTGATGAAGTCGACTACCTTGTCCATTGGCTTTCAACTTTTTCACTTTTGATTTTTTGACTTTTAACTTTTAACTTTTAACTTTTAACTTTTAACTTTTAACTTTTTACTTCCGGCTTACCCAATCGTATCTTTCGTCGTGCCCACGCCGGTGAGCGTGTCTACCGCGGCTGTCAGCCGCTCGAGGTTGAACGGCTTCATGAAGTAGCTGCAGCGCGTCTCGTCCAGAAACTGGCGGGTGTCTTCACCGTCGATGTCGCCGGTGATGAAGATGAACCGCCGCGCCATCTCCGGTCGAATCTGGCAGACGCGCCCGTAAAGCTCCGGTCCGCTCAATTCGGGCATCTTCACGTCCGACACCACGCAGTCGTAGGCCGTGCGCTCGATCATCACGAGCGCGCGCCGCGACAACGTGGTGCTTTCCACATCGTAACCCGCGGCGGCGAGCACGCGCCGCACCAGCGCCGCGTTCGACTCTTCGTCGTCCACCACTAGCGCGGTGCGGCGCCGCGAGGTCTGATCGACCTCGTCGTGCTGCGGCACGATCACCGCGAAGGATTCCGGCGGCATCACCGGATGATGCTCCGGGCTCGGCGGCGTCCGCAGCGACGGCGGGGTGGGCGCCATCAGCGCTTCGGCGGTGACCGGAATCGCCACGGTGAAGACCGCGCCGCCACCGGGCCGGTTGTGCGCCACGATGTCGCCGCCGTGCTCGCGGACGATGCCGTAACACACCGACAGGCCGAGGCCGGTGCCCTGCCCGACTTCGCGGGTGGTGAAGAACGGGTCGAACACGCGGGCCAGGTCTGCCTCCTTCAGGCCGCTGCCATTGTCGGCCACGTCGACCATGATGCGATCAGGCTCGCCCTCGAGTCGTGTCGTGATGACGATCTCGCCGCGGGCGCGTTCGGACACGCCCGGCGCAGGCGACGTGCCGTCGCGCCGAGCGGCGATCGCGGCCTCCGCGTTGTGAATCAGGTTGACGATCACGTTCTGGAGCCGCTGGTGATCGACGTAGACCAACGGCAGTCGATTGGAGACGTCGAGCCTGAGGTCGATGTCCTCCGCCTCGAGGTGTGCGTCGCGCGTCGCCGCGGCGTCGCGGACGATCCCGTTCATCTGCTGCCAGCCGCGTGCGGAGGCCGACTTGCCGGCAAACGTCAACAGGTTGCGGACGATGCCCGCGGCGCGGTTGGCATTGTCGCGAATGGCGCGAAGCTCCTCGGACTCCGGCATCGCCGGCCTGGTGGCGAGCATCAGCTCGGCGTAGCCGAGGACACCTTGCAGCGGGTTGTTGAGCTCGTGCGCCACTCCCGACACGAGCTGGCCCACCGCAGCGAGCTTTTCCTTCTGGATCAGTTGCAAGCGCGTGCTGGCCAGATCCTGGCCGGCCCTGAGCAGCGCGCGGCGCGACAGGAACTCGCGCACCACCACGACCACGCCGAACGGGATCATGGTGGCCAGCGCGATACGGGTGCGCACCAGTTCGGTGGTGTCCGACACCTGCAACAGGCGTCGCGCGATCTCGTCGATGGTGGGAATCGCCACGAGCAGTGCCACCGCGATCAGCGACACCATCGGCAATTTCGACAGCGCGGGGGCGTCTTCCACTGGCTCGAACAACTTCTCGTCGTACGCGATCGCCGCCGCCATCAGCAACACGAGGTACGGGGCCATGAACGCGATGTCCCACAACCCTCCCGGCGCGGAGGCGCCGCCGTCTTCAGCCACGTCGTAGGCCAGCCCGCCCAGGAACGTCAGCGACAGGCCCAGCGCGTAGACGCCGAGCATGCGCCGCCACACCGGAGAACTCGACGTGCGCCACACGTAGGTCGCCCACAGCGCCAGCAGCAGGTTGCGCGCGTTCAGCAACTGGGTGAGGTTGCTGGCATAGAGATCATCGCGGCGATCGGAGACCGCGATCGCCACCACGAAGTAGAGGTAGACGAATGCCGAGAACAGCGCGATCAACACCAGGTCGAGCAGGACGATGTCGAACAGCCAGCGCGGACGGTCGCGTTCGGGCCGGCCGTACAGCGCCGCCGCGAGCGGGATGCTCGACACGAAGAACAGCGGATCGGTCGGCGAGATCACCGGCACGCCGCCGCGGACGAGGTCGTAGTAGGTCCACACCGCCTGGCCGAGGGCCCACAGCACGCCGTGCGCAGCATTGAGGTTCCAGAACATGCGCACCTGGCCGCGGGAGCGGCGCGCCAGCCACATCGTGAAGCCGGCGTAGGCCAGCGGCGGCACCATCTGCGCGAGATCGCCGAGCGCGATCATCTGCTGACCGGTGGCCAGGGAGGCGACGGCGTAGACGAACAGGAACGCTGCCCCGGCCTGCCCGACTTTCCACAACATGGAGGCGCTCAGTATACCGTCCGGCGGATCCGCTAGAGGCGCCGCCAGCGCGTCTCGTCGCGGCTGACGCGCGACTCGCCTTCGAGCTTGATCAAGTGGGCCAGGATGCTCTCACGCGCGAAGCCTTCCAGCGACGGGGCCAGCCCGGGATAGATCCGCGCCAGCAGGTCGTCGACGGTGGCGGCGCCGGTCTCGAGCGCGCCGAGCACCTGTCGCTCGCGCTCGGCGCGGTGCTGCACGTAGTAGTGGATCAGCGCGTGCGGATCCTCAATCAGCGGGCCGTGCGCCGGAAACGCGCGCACCGGATCGAGACGCAACAGGCGATCGAGCGACGCGAGGTACTCCGCGACGCTGCCGCCGCGAGAAGCGGGAATCACCACCGTGGTGCCCTGCACCAGCATGTCGCCGACGAAGAGCGATCGCGACTCCTCGTGCCACAGACAGATGTGATCGGGAGCGTGGCCCGGCGTGTGCACGACCTGCAACGGGCCCTCGCCGGTGTGGACCAGGTCGCCATCGGCGAGCGGCGTCCACGGCAGATCGCGATCGCGGATCGGCCACGGCATCTTCGAGAGTTGCGTCCGCGGCCGCCGCGCGCGAATCTCCGGCGCGCCGGTGATGTGATCGCTGTGCGCGTGCGTCACCACGAGATGCAAGTCGCGCGCACCCGCGGCCCGGTCGATCGCGTCGAGGTGTTCCGGCGTGGCGACGCCTGCGTCGATCAACACCGGTTCGTCTCCGTCGATCAGGTAGGTCCAGTTGCCCGCGCCGGTCAGCGGACCCGGGTTGCCCGCGTGCAGAAACGCCGGCGTCATTTTGCCCTCAAGCCAATGAACGACACCGCGAAGGCCAGGAACATCACCGCCGCGGCGCTCACGTAGGGCGTGGTCATGCCGTGGGCATCGTACAGGTATCCGCCCCAGGCCGGGCCGACGACGCGGCCGAGGCTGGCCAGCGACGAGGCCAGGCCGAGCGTGCCGCCCTGGTCGTCGGCATCCGCCAGTTGCGACACCATGGACGACTGCGACGGCCCGTTGAACCCCATGCCGACCGCCAGCAAGCCGAGCGCGGCCAGCAGGCCGGGCACGGTCCACACGAACGGAATCATCCCGATGCCCATGGCGATCGCGAAGATCGCCAGCGGAATCAGCCGGCGCTCCCCGATGCGTTTCACCACCCGGCCGACCAGTACGCCCTGGAC
>JALDXK010000070.1:0-15392 GCA_032155105.1 Acidobacteriota bacterium | reverse complement strand
CGCCGCTCCCGGCGCACCGGCGCCGAGCCGGCCCGATACCGGAAAGCACTGATCGATGGCCGCAAACAGGTCCGCCGGCCTCAGCGGCTTCGAGACGAACGCGTCCATGCCCGCCGCCAGGCATTCCTCGCGATCGCCAGGCATCACGTGCGCGGTGAGCGCAATGATGGGGAGGTGCGTGCCGGTGCCGCGCTCGCGCTCGCGGATCGCAACCGTCGCTTCGAGCCCGCCCATCTCCGGCATCTGCACGTCCATCAGGACCAGATCGAACGCTTCTGCCGCTGTCGCCTCCACGGCCAGGCGTCCGTTCCCGACCACGACGGCGTGATGGCCGCGGTGTTTGAGCAGGGAAAGTACGAGTTTCTGGTTCGTGGCGTTGTCTTCCGCCACGAGCACGCGCAGCGATCGATGCTCGGGCGTCCGCGAGCGCGCCGCGCGCCTGGCGCGGGGCGCGATGTCAACTGGAGGCGGTGGCGCAAACGCCGTCACGACCGCGTCGAGCAGCTCCGACTGCTTGACCGGCTTGGTGAGCGTCGCGGCGAAGAGCCGTGCGCTCGAAGTCCCGCGATGCCGCGCCAGTCCCGCCGACGTGAGCAGGATCACTTTGACGGCGGCGAGGCGTGGGTCGCCGGCAATGTCGGCGGCGAGCGTGAAGCCGTCCACGTCCGGCATCAGCGCGTCGGTCAACACCAGGCGGAACGGGTCTCCCCGATCGACGGCTTCTCGCAGCGCCGCCATCGCGCTGGCCGCCCCCGCCACCGGCACCGCGCGCATCCGCCAGCCGGTAAGCATCTCCACGAGAATCAGCCGATTGGTGGCGTTGTCGTCGACGATCAGCACGTGGAGGTCATCGAGCGCGCTGGCTGACGAGACGGCCTCGTGTGGCGCGTCGTGATCGATGGCGAAGCGCGCCACGAAGTGGAAGCGGCTGCCCTTGCCAAGCTCGCTTTCGATCCAGATCCGCCCGCCCATCATCTCGACCAGCTGCGCGGAGATCGTCAGGCCGAGCCCGGTGCCGCCATAACGCCTCGTCGTCGACGCATCGGCCTGCACGAAGGCGCCGAAGATGTCCCACTGCTTGGCTTCGGCAATGCCGATGCCGGTGTCGGTGACGCGGAACCGGACGGTCACCTCATCCACGGTCAGCCGCTCGAGGGCCACGTCCACGGTGACTTCGCCCGCATGCGTGAACTTGATGGCGTTTCCCACCAGGTTGAGGATCACCTGCCGTAGCCGGCCGGGGTCGCCGATCAGCGCATCCGGCACGTCGGGCGAGATGCGGCACGCCAGCTCCAGTCCCTTCTCGACGGCGCGCGCGGCCAACAGCTTCACCGCGTCTTCCACGGTGTCGCGGAACTGGAAGGGCGCGCGATCGAGCGCCAGGCGTCCGGCTTCGATCTTCGACACGTCGAGGATGTCGTCGATGATCGTGAGCAACGCCTCGGCGGACTCCCTCGCGGTGTGGATGTAGTCGCGCTGTTGCGGCGTGAGCCTGGTCTGCAGCGCGAGGTCGGTCATGCCCATGATCGCGTTCATCGGCGTCCGGATCTCGTGGCTCATGTTCGCGAGGAACTCGCCTTTCGCGACGGCCGCCTGCTCGGCGCTCTGGCGCGCGATGTCGAGATCCTTGACCAGCTGCGCCAGGCGTGCGGCGCTGGTCCTGCGCTCGGTGACGTCGCGCGCCGCGCAGTAGATCAAGCCTTGTTTCGGAACGGGCACCGCGGTCCACTGCAGCCACTTGTAGGATCCGTCGCTCGCGCGATACCGGTTCTCGAAGTCGATGACGTGCGCGCCGCTCGCCGCCAACGAGACCGCGTCTGTGGTGGCGGTGCGATCGTCGGGATGCACGAAGTCCATGAACGGCGCCGCGCAGAGCTCCGCTTCGGAGTAGCCCAGCATGCGCTCGGACGCGGGATTGACGCGGATGAAATGTCCGTCGAAGCTCGCCACACAGAACATGTCGAGCGACAACGTGAAGAAACGTTCGAGCTCGTCCGCCGCCCATTTCCGCCCCACGTACAGCCCGACCTGCGTCCCCACCGTCGTCATCATCGCGAGCAGTTCCGGAGTGGGCGCGAGGATGTGGCGGTTGAAGAACTCCATCACGCCGACGACGGTGGACCCTTGCAGCACGGGCAGACCGAACGCTGCGTGCAGGCCAACGTTCCGGGCAATCGGCGCGCGCGGAAAGTTGCCATCGTTGGTGACGTCAGGGATCCATGCCGGCTGTCGAGACGCCCACACCCGACCGGGCAGACCCATGCCCGGTGTGAAGGTCGATGCCATGCTCGCGGCGGCAAATTCGTTGAACGCAAGCGACGCCGGTTGCCACACGCCGACGCAGTGGAGGACGTTGTGTCCGCGATCGACTTCCCACAACGCCCCGTATGGCCAGCCGAGGCCCTCGCACACCGCCCTGAGCATGCGCGGCGCCGCCTCGACAAGTGTCGGCGATTCCGCGAGTACGCGCGCGGTTTCGTAGAGGATCTGCTGGTAAGGACCTCGAGAACTCCCGGCGTCCGCGCCGTCGAACGGGAGCGGCTCGTCCATGTGTTTACCTCACGTGCCGACGGCGCCAGTATTACACTACGGCTTCCTTCCCAGGGGGCGTGCGATGGCCGTGGAGACTGCGACCCGGCGAATTCTGATCGTCGACGATGATCGTGCGCTCCGCCATGTCCTCGCCGAGCTGCTCAAGGCCGCCGGCCACGTCGTCGATCAAGCGGCGGACGGCCCCGAAGCGCTCGGCCGGCTCGACGCCGGAGGCTACGACATCGTCCTGCTCGACATCCTGCTGCCGGGCGTCAGCGGCCTCGACGTGCTGGCACATGCGCGCAGCACGACGTCGCCGCCGATCGTGATCATGATGACCGCCGACGACACGCCCGAGACGCTGCTCGTGGCGGTGCGCCGGCAGGCGTATCGATACCTTCGCAAGCCCTTCGCGCCAAGCGCCATCGTCGAAGTCGTCGACGAAGCCATCGCCGGGGCGTCGTCGGCAGCGTTGACGATCGAGGTCGTGTCGGCGCGCCCGGAGTGGGTCGAGCTGGTCGCGCCCTGCGTGCTGGAGATGGCGGATCGCATCGAACAGTTCGTGATGCAACTCGACACCAACCTGCCGGCGCCGGTGCGCGAGGCGGTGGCGCAGGCGTTCCGCGAGCTGATGACCAACGCGATCGAGTGGGGCGGCAAGCTCGATCCGCAGCGGAAGGTACGTATCTCCTGCGTGCGCGCGAAGCGCATGCTGATCTATCGCATCGCCGATCCCGGCGAGGGATTCGACATCGACAAACTGAAGCACGCCGCCATCAGCAATCCCGACACCGACCCGTTGCAGCACGCCATCATCCGCGAAGCACAGGGAATCAGGCCCGGCGGCCTCGGTCTCATGATGTCGCGTTCGCTCGTCGACGATGTGATCTACAACGAGAAGCGGAACGAGGTCATGTTGATCAAGTATCTCGACTGAGCGGCGCGACGACGAATCGCCGGCGCGGTGGCGATCACGTCACGGCCGATAGAGATTGCCGGCCAGGTACTTGAGTCCCGTGTCGACGGCCACCGTGGCCACCACCTTGCCGGGCCCGAGCTCGCGCGCCAGGTCGAGGGCCGCGACCAGGTTGAGGCCCGTTGACGTACCGGCGAAGATCCCTTCTTCCTTGGCCGCGCGGCGCGCCATCGCGCGGCCTTCCTCCTCGTCGATCACGCGCGCCTCGTCGAACGTGCCGGGCGCGAGATGCGGCGGCCAGAATCCTGCCGCCGTGCCTTCAACACGATGCGGCCCGCCCTTGCCCGTGGTCAGGAAGGGCGACGTCGACGGCTCGATCGCGACGATCCGCGCGGTGCTGCCGGCGTCCTTCAGCGCGCGCGACACGCCGGCCAGCATGCCGGCCGTGCCGACGGCGCCCGCGAACGCGTCGACGCGCTCCGCCTGGGTGACCAGCTCGCGCCCGATGTTGGCGTAGCCGTCGAGCGCATCGGCGTTGTGAAACTGGTCGGTCCAGAACGTGTTCGGGTCCTCGGTCAGTTCGGCGATGCGTGCCTTGAAGCGATCGAACAGCGCCGGCGTCACCTTGCCACCGTCGCTGGGCAGGATCTCGAGATCGGCGCCAAACGCCCGCATGGTGTCGAGCTTTTCCGCCGCAAACGCGTCCGACGACAGCGGGTGAAAGTGGTAGCCCTTCATCGCGCACACCATCGCCAGCGACGAGCCGGTGCTGCCGCCGGTGTATTCGACCACGCGCATGCCGGGCCTGAGGGCGCCGCGGCGCTCGGCGCCTTCGATCATCGCCAGCGCCATGCGGTCCTTGTACGAGCCGGTCGGGTTGAAGTATTCGAGCTTGACGACCACGTCGCCCGACCCGGGCGGCACCAGGCGTCGCAGGCGAACGAGCGGCGTCCGGCCAATCGCATGCAGGACAGAGTCAACGGCAGCAGGCAGGGAAAGCGTGATCATGGGCATCCTCGAGGGACGTTATAGCCCACAACCGCATGGCCGGTATAATGCGCGCGCCGATGGTGCGACCAGGGAATTCCATGACCACCCGACCGTTTCGGATCACCCGGCGGCAGTTTGCCGCGGCGCTGGGCGCGTGGCTTGCCCACCGTAGCCTCGCCGAAGGTGGGCCAGTGGCAGCCACCGACGCGCGCGCCGGCGTGATGCAGGACGACGTGGCCGGCCTGTATGGCCGATCGATCGTCATCGATGCGCTTGCCAATCCCGGATCGATGAACGTCTCGTGGCCGCCGCGCGGCCCGTTGTCGCAGAAGCAGCGCGACGCCATCACGGCGTCCGGCATCACGGCCATCAACGTCACCGTCAGCGCCGACTTCGAAGGATCGGTGCGCAACATCGCGTTGTGGCAGGGCGAAGCCGACAAATACCCGGCCGTGTTGTCGATCGTTCGGCGTCACGCCGACATCGCAAAGGCGAAGCAGGACAAGATGCTCGGCCTGATGCTGGGTTTCCAGAACACCGACATGCTCGAGCGCGATCTCACACGCGTCGACCTGTTCTATCGCCTGGGCATCCGCATCATTCAGCTCACCTACAACGATCGCAACCTGGTGGGCGATGGTTGCCTCGAGCCCGGCAACGCGGGCCTGAGCGCGTTCGGAAGGCAAGTGGTCGAGCGGATGAATACGCTCGGCATCGCCGTCGATCTGAGCCACTGCGGCACGCAGACCACCGCCGACGGCATTGCGGCATCCACGAAGCCGCCGTTGATCACCCATAGCGGCTGTCGCGAAGTGTTCCGTCATCCGCGCAGCAAGGAAGATCGCGAGCTGAAGGCGATGGCCGCCAAGGGCGGGGTGGTCGGCATCTACTTCATGCCGTTCATCGGTCCTGGTCCCGGCGCGCCAACGGTGGAGATGCTGATGCGGCAGATCGATCATGCGATCAAGGTCTGCGGTGTCGATCACGTGGGCATCGGCAGCGACTTGAGCACGGCGCCCATCGAAGAGACGCCCGAGTACCTCGCCGAGTACAAGTCATTCGTCGACGCCCGGGCCAGGCGCGGCATCTCGGCGCCCGAGGAATCGCGGCCGCTGTTCATTCCCGAGCTGAATCACCCGCGGCGGCTCGAAGGCGTCGTGCGCGCCATGCGCCAGCGCAAGCACTCGACCGACGTGATCGAGAAGGTGATCGGCGTAAACTTCCACCGTGTCCTGAAGGAGATCTGGACCTTATGATGCGACGATCCTGTGGCGGCGACGAACCTGTAGGTTCGTCGATCACAATGGCAGCCTTACTGGCACTGTGCCTTGCGATCCCCATGATCGCCGCCCAGCCCGTGCCCGAAGGCCCGGTCGGTCCGTCGCCGTACGACGTGGTCCGCGGCTGGCACAAGCCGTTCGCCGAGCCCGGGTTCGCCTTCGGCGGCAACTCCGGCGTGTTCGCGGAATCACCCGATCGTATCTTCGTCGCGCAACGCGGTGAGTTCCGCCTGCCCGAACCGGTGCCGGAGGGCTATCTCGGATTCGCCGGCTCGATCAAGATGAACGTTCTCAGTCTCGTCGATCGGCGGGTCTGGAAGAACTGCCTCTACACGCTCGATCGCAACGGCAAGGTGAAGGAGTTGTGGACCGAGTGGGATCACCTCTGCGAAGGCTCGAGCGGGCCGGGGCCGCATCGCATTCGCATCAGCCCGTACGATCGCGATCGTCGTGTGTGGGTGATCAACGAGACCTTCCACACGATCTACGTGTTCTCGAATGATGGCAAGCGCCTGCTGAAGACGCTCGGCGAGAAGAACGTGCCGGGCGCCGACGCGACGCACTTCGCCAAGCCGCAGGATGTGGCGTTTCTCCCAGACGGCCGCATCCTCATCGCCGACGGCCTCGACAACCATCGCGTGATGATTCTCGACCGCGACATGAACTACCTCGGCGAGTTCGGCGGCAACGGCAAGGGCCCAGGCCAGTTCAGCGGCGTGCACGCCGTGGCGGTCGGTCCCGAAGGCCGCATCTTCGCGCTCGACCGCTCCGGCGGCCGCATCAACGTGTTCAGGACCACCACTGATCCGAAGAAGGTGGAATTCGTCACCGCGTGGCCCGGTTTCTCACTGCCACTCGACGTGATCGTCAATGACGATGCGGTGTGGATGACCGACTTGAAGCCGCTGCGGTTCGTGAAGTTGAACTTCAAGGGCGAGCGGCTCTACACCTGGCACGTGCCGCCAGACCTGCCGGACGGTTACCTCGAGGTGCATACCTTCTCGGTGGACTCGGAAGGCAACTTGTATGGCGGCGACAACCAGTACGGCCGCACGCAGAAGTTCGTGCCGAAGAAAGGCGCGGATCCGGCATTGCTGATCCGCGCACCGTGGGTGTCGCGTTAGCGATTGTACGTAGGGGCGGGTGTTCAGACCCGCCCGCCAGAAGGCACTAGAGTCCCGCCTCTACGTCCAGATCATCGGTACGCCGTACGGCTCGAGGTCGCGATCGTGGCTCACGATCGTCGCGCCCTCGACCCGCGCCTGTGCGACGAGAATGCGATCGAACGGGTCGCGGTGATGGAAGGGCAGCCGGTGCAGCTCCTCGGCATGCCGCAGTGTGAACGGCAATTCGGTAAAGTCGTCCGCGGCCACCGTCAGGTGAAGCGGTTCCGACACGCGCAGCAGGCGTTTCGCTGTCTTGGTCGCCACTTCCCAGCCCGACGCGGCGCTGACCCACACGAAATCGGCGCTCGCAATCGCGCGTCGCGCCTCGCGGCCGAGGCGACGGTCGTCATCGACCCACCACAGCACGACGTGAGTATCGAGCAGCAGCTTCAAAACAGCTCGGCGTCCTTCTCACTCCACTCAAACGCCGCCAGCTCTTCTTTCGTCATCGGCGCGTCGAAGTCGGGCGACATCCAGACCTTGCCTTTGAGACGTCCGGGCTTGCGCTTGGTTGCCTCTTTGAACGCCACCAGCTTCGCCATCGGCTTGCCGTTCTTGGCAATGACGATCTCTTCTCCGGCTGCTGCCATTTCGACTAGCGACGACAGCTGCGTCTTCGCGTCGTACAGGTTCAACGTCATACCGACGACGCTACCATCGTCCACCGACTTGGTCAAGTTGGTCAACCTGGAACTGTGCTACAAAACCGCCTCATGACGCAGACGCTGCTCCGCACGCTTCTTCTCCTTGTCCTGTTCGTGACCGCCCTTCCGGCACAGCAATCGCCGGCGCCGCACAAGGCGGCCGCGCCGAAGTCCCTCGCGCCGTCTGCGGTCGGCGTTTCCGCGCCGCGGCTGCAGCGGCTGCACGACGGCATGAAAGCGTTCGTCGATCGCAAGGAAGTATCCGGCATCGTCACGTTGATCCTCCGCGACGGCAAGATGGTGGACCTCCACGCCACTGGGTTCCAGGACGTCGAGAGTAAGACCCCGATGCGCACCGACACCATCTTCCGCATCGCCTCGATGACCAAGCCGGTGACCAGCGTCGCCGTGATGATGCTCTACGAGGAAGGCAAGCTGACCCTGACCGATTCGGTGTCGCGGTTCATCCCCACGTTCAAGGGGCAGCAGGTGATCGAGCAGGGATCCGAGAAGCCGGTTCCGGCACGGCGCCAGGCCACGATTCGTGATCTGCTGACGCATCGCTCCGGCATCACCTACGGATTCATCAATGGCGGCGCCGTCGGCAACGGGTATCGCAAGAACGGCGTCATCGATGGGCTGAGCACTACGACGCTGACCACGGCGGAGGCGATCGACAAGCTGGCCGCGGAGCCGCTGATCGCGCATCCGGGGACGGCGTTCAACTACTCGCTCTCCACAGACGTGCTCGGCCGCGTGGTTGAAGTCGCATCGGGTATGCCGTTCGAAACCTTCCTGCGCGAGCGCATCTTCAAGCCGCTCAAGATGGTCGACACCGACTTCCTGATTCCTGAGGCGAAGTGGTCGCGCGTCGCAACCGTGTACTCGCCTGATGGGTCTGGCGGTATTCGCCCGATGAAGGATCCCGAGACGTTCGGCAACACCGTGATGTCGCCGATCGCGTACTACAAGTCGAAGACGTATTTCTCGGGTGGCGCCGGACTCGCTTCTACCGCCGCCGACTATTCGCGGTTTGCGCAGATGCTGCTCAACGGCGGCACGCTCGACGGCGCGCAGATTCTCAGCCCGAAGACGATCGAGCTGATGACGGTGAGCCACACGACCGACCTTGCGAGCGTGCCTATTGCGGGACCCGGGTACGGTTTCGGTCTTGGCTTCCGCGTGCTCACCGATCTCGCCACCAGCCAGGCCACCGGTTCGGTTGGCAATTTCGGGTGGAGCGGAATCTACGGCACGACCTTCTGGGTGGATCCGAAGGAGCGGTTGGTCGCCGTGATGCTCGTGCAGCGTTACCCCGGCTCTACTGTTGCAGGTGCATTCCAGCCGCTTGTATATCAGGCACTCACGAAGTAGACATCTCGACGTCACACTCGCGCAAACTGCGTACGATATCGTCGAAGACTCTGCCCCTGATTCTTTGCATCTTCTGAGGAGTGCATGACGAAACCCCGTTTCCTGTTATCTCTGTCTCTAGCTGCCGTGCTGTGGGCGCCGCTGGCGACCTCCGTTGCCGCCGTCTCGAACTCGATTGTCATCAGCGAGTTCCGTACGCGGGGCCCTTTGGGTGGCAATGACGAGTTCATCGAGCTGCACAACGTGTCGAACGCGCCCATCGACATCAGCGGGTGGAGGATTCGCGGCTCGAACAATAGCGGATCCGCGGTCAGCAACCGCCTGACCATCAGCGCCGGCACCACGCTCGGACCGGGTTGTTTCTTCCTCGCCACCAACACCGCGGCGAACGGCTATTCAGGTTCCGTCCCCGGCAATCAGAGCTATACCGTCGGCATCGCCGACGACGGTGGTCTCGCAGTGACGATGCCGGACGAAGTCACCGTCATCGACGCCGTGGGCATGAGCGCCGGCTCCGCGTTCACGGAAGGCACCCCGTTGACGCCGACGGGGGCGAATGCCGATCGCGGCATCGAGCGCAAGCCCGGCGGCGTCAGTGGTCACAACGTCGACACCGACAACAACGCGGCCGACTTCAACGTGAACCTGGCCGGCAATCCGCAGAATCTCGGCAGCACGTGTATTACCTACGCTGGCGGTCCCTCGGTCTCCATCAACGACGTCTCCCTCACCGAGGGCGACGCCGGACAGAGGCTGGCGGTGTTCACGGTCAGTGTGAGTGGCCTGCATGGCGGCGTTACCTTCGACATCGCTGCCGTAGACGGCACCGGCGTGAATCCCGCCACCGTCGCCGACAGTGACTACAGTGCGGCGCCGGCGGTGGGGTCGATTCCCTCCGGAGAGACCTCCTACCCCTACACCGTCGTCGTAAACGGCGACGTGACGTTCGAGCCCAACGAAACCTACTCGGTGCTGATCTCGAATGTGAGTGGCGCCAGCGTCGCAAAGGGTACGGGCATCGGCACGATCGTCAACGACGATGCCGCGCCGCCGGTGGTGAGTGAGGTGGTGATCAGCCAGGTGTATGGCGGCGGCGGCAACGCCGGCGCCACATTGACCCACGACTTCATCGAGTTGTTCAACCGCGGGACCTCATCGATCGATGTGTCCAGTTGGTCCCTGCAATACCTTTCTGCAACCGGGTCGGGCACGTGGACGGTGACGCCGCTGACCGGCAGCATTGCGCCAGGGCGCTATTACCTGGTGCAGCAGTCAATCGGGGCCGGCGGTACGACGGCGCTGCCTTCGCCGGACGCGACCGGCACCATCGCCATGAGCGCGACGGCGGGCAAGGTTGCACTGCAGATGAACACGACCGCGATCGTGGGGGCGTGCCCGTCGGCACACACCGCGGACCTCGTGGGTTACGGCGCGACCGCCACGTGCTCGGAGACCGCGCCGATCAATCCTGCGCCGAGCAACACGACGGCGGCGCTGCGCAAGCGCGGCGGTTGTTTCGACTCCAATAACAACGCCGTCGACTTTTCGATCGGCGCACCATCGCCGCGCAATTCTTTGTCGCCGGCCAATAGCTGCACGCCGGCAACGCTGACGATCGGCCAGATCCAGGGCAGCGGCCTCGCTTCGCCCTTTGCGGGGCAGTTCGTCGCCACCACCGGCATCGTGACCGCCACCAAGGGCAACGGGTTCTTCCTCCAGAGCCCTGGCAACGGCGATGGTGACGCGAGCACGTCGGATGGCGTGTTCGTCTTCACGCAGTCGGCGCCTGCGGTGGTGTCCGGCACTGCTGTCACCGTGCAGGGAACGGCCAGCGAGTTCTTCCAGCTGACGCAGGTGGAAGCCTCGTTGCCTGGGGACGTCACGGTGCAGTCGACGAACAACGCGGTGCCCGACGCGGTGACGCTCACCACGCTGATTCTCAATGCGGATGGCACTCCCGCTCAGCTCGAGCGATTCGAAGGCATGCGCCTGTTCGCGGCGTCGCTCACCTCGGCGGCGCCGACCAATGAGTTTGGCGAGATCGATACAGTCCTCACCGGAGTCGCGCGTCCGATGCGCGAGCCTGGCATCTCGGTGCTGAATCAAGTGCCCGAGGATCCCAGTTCTGGCGATGTGGATTGCTGCATCCCGCGCTTCGATGAGAACCCGGAACGCATCATGGTGGACACCGATGCCCTCGGCCTGCCGCCGCTGTCGGTCACGTCCAACGTGCTGCTGACCAACGTGACGGGTCCGCTGGACTTCAGCTTCGGTCGTTACAAGATTGCGCCCGAAGCCACGCCGGCGGCCGGCGCCAGCATGAACGGCATTCCGGTTCCCGAGCCGGCGGCGGACGAGTTCACCATCGGCGGCTTCAACATCGAGAACTTCACGGGTGGGGATCCGCAGCTGACGAAGGCGTCGCTCGCCATCCGGCAGCTGATGCGCTCGCCGGACGTGATCGGCCACATCGAGATTCTCGATCAGCCCACGCTGCAGTTGCTGGCCAACAAGGTGAATGCGGACACGGTTGCAGACGGCCTGCCGGATCCGCAGTATCAGGCCATTCTCATTCCCGCGCCGAACACCGGAAATACCCAGAACGTGGGCTTCCTCGTCAAGACTTCTCGCGTGCGTATCGATGCCTTCACCCAGGAGCTTGCCGGCGAGACGTACATCAATCCAAACAATGGCCAGCCGGAAACGCTCCACGACCGACCGCCGCTCGTGTTGCGCGCGACCTTTGACGTCAACGGCCCGAACCCGACGCCGGCCTTCGCGGTGATCAACCACCTGCGATCGTTCATCGACATCGAGCCGCCGGCGGGAGAGGGTCCACGGGTGCGCGCCAAGCGGACGGCGCAGGCGGAGTCCACGGCGCGACTGCTGCAGCAGCTGCAGACCGACAATCCCGGCGTTGCCGTGATCTCGCTGGGCGACTACAACGCGTTCCAGTTCAACGATGGCTATACCGATCCGATCAGCGTGCTCAAGGGCGACCCGACCCCGGACGACCAGGTGGTGGTCGACGCCAGCCCGGATCTCGTCGATCCGAACTACGTCAACCTGACGGATTCGCTGCCGCCGGCAGAGCGTTACTCGTTCATCTTCGAGGGAACGCCGCAGGCGTTGGATCACGTGCTCGTCAATACCGTGGGCGCGTCGTACGTGCAGCGCTACGTGATTGCGCGTGGCAATGCGGACTTCCCGGAGGTGCCCGCCGCACTCTACGCCGCCAACACTACGCGGCCGGAGCGTTCGTCGGATCACGACATGCCGGTGGCGTATTTCCGCCTACCCGACGTCACGGCGCCGGTGATCAGCGACGTGCCGGCCGACATCACGCGCGAGGCCGGCGGTCCTGATGGCGCGGTCGTGACCTTCACGCCGCCGACCGCGGAAGACAACACTGATGGCGCCTTGCCTGTGACCTGCACTCCCGCGTCGGGCTCGCTGTTCCCGATTGGCACCACGCAGGTGACGTGCATGGCTACGGACGCGAGCGGGAACTCCACGTCTGCAACGTTCAACGTCACCGTCACCGATCCGCGCACGGCGGGGGCGATGTCGGGTGCGGGCGTCGTCGGCATCGGCGCCACCGGCGTCAGCTTCGCATTCGACGTGCGGGAATCCGGCGCCGAACGTGGCCACATTGTCGCTACCGTTCGCCAGGGCGGACGGCCGCGCCTGTTGATCTCGCTGCGGGTCGACTCGGTGTTCTTCACCAACGACGCCGCCTCCACGCCTGGGCCGCAGCCTGCCTCGGGCATCGACTCGGTCGTGTTCTCGGGTGCGGCGTGGTTCAACGGCGCCGCAGGCTACACCTACGAAGCGCGCGCCATTGACCGAGGTGAGCCGGGCCGTAACGACACCTTCGCGGTCGTAGTTCGCAATGCCGCCGGCGTCGAAGTGGTGAACGTCGGCGGAACGCTCACGGCCGGCAACATCCAGTCTCGCTGAAAGGGAACCTGCTTCACTTTCCCGAATTGCTTACGCATCGCGTAAGTCGTTGCCCCGAGGGTCGGGAAATGGAAGCAGGTTCCCTTTTTTTCGTGGTACAAAGCTGAGGTGCAGCTGACGACCCTCGATTGGGTCATCGTCGCTATTTCCATCATCCTGTCGTTCGCGCCCGCGATTTACCTGATGCGGCGGGCCGGTTCGAGTACCACCGAGTTCTTCATCTCGGGGCGGGCCGCGCCGTGGTGGCTCATCGGCGTCTCGATGGTCGCCACCACGTTCAGCACCGACACCCCCAACCTCGTCACCAACCTCGTTCGCGAGAACGGCGTCGCCAACAACTGGGTGTGGTGGGCCTTCCTGCTCACCGGCATGAGCACGGTGTTCTTCTATGCCCGCATGTGGCGCCGCTCTGGCGTGCTCACCGATCTCGAGTTCTACGAGATCCGCTACGCCGGTACCCCGGCGGCGGTGGTGCGCGCGTTTCGCGCCGTCTACCTCGGGTTGTTCTTCAACATCGTGATCATGGCCACGGTGAACCTCGCTGCGGCCAAGATTGCCAACGTGCTGCTCGGCTGGCCGATGTGGCAGACGCTGGCGGTGTGCGCCGTGATTAACGTCGCCTTCGCGTCGATCGCGGGCCTGTGGGGCGTGCTGATTACCGACCTCTTTCAGTTCGTGATCGCCATGACCGCTTCGACCTCGGCCGCCTATTTCGCCCTGCAGCAGCCGCAAGTCGGCGGTCTGTCGGGATTGATAGAGCGCATCCCGCCCTCGACGCTGCAACTGCTGCCGGACTTCGGCAACTGGCCGCTGACGCTCTCGGTGTTGATCCTGCCGCTGACCATCTCGTGGTGGTCGGTGTGGTATCCCGGATCGGAACCCGGCGGTGGCAGCTACATCGCGCAAAGAATCCTGGCCGCGAAGAGTGAACGCGACGCACTGGGCGGTACGCTGTTCTTCAACGTGGCGCACTACGCGCTGCGGCCGTGGCCGTGGATCCTGGTGGCGCTGTCGTCGATGCTCGTTTACCCGGAACTCGACGACATCGCGCGCGCGTTTCCGTATGTCGATCGCGCGCTGATCGGACACGACATGGCGTACCCCGCGATGCTCGTGTTCCTGCCTTCGGGGCTGCTCGGCCTGATGGTGGCGGGTTTGCTGGCGGCCTACGTCTCGACGATCTCGACGCACCTCAATTGGGGCACGTCGTATCTCGTGCACGACCTCTATCGCCGTTTCGTCCGTGCCGACGCCGACGAGCGCCACTACGTGATGATGGGGCGCATCGTCACCGCGCTGCTGATGCTCTTGGCGGCCGGCATGACGCTGCTGCTCGAAACCGCGCGCACCGGGTTCGAGTTGCTGCTGTCAATCGGCGCGGGCTCCGGTCTGCTGTATCTGCTGCGGTGGTACTGGTGGCGCATCAACGCCTGGAGCGAGATCGCCGCGATGGCGGTGTCGTTCGGCGTGGCCATCGGATTCTTCGCGGCCGGGCGGATGGGGTATGCCGTGCCCGCGACGACGGTGCTGCTGGTGACGGTGTTCGCGACGACCTTCGCGTGGATTGGCGTCACGCTGGCGACGCGGCCGGAGAGCGAAGCCACGCTCGTCAGCTTTTACCGTCTCGTTCGCCCCGCTGGTCCAGGTTGGGATCCGATTCGCATGAAGGCCGGGGTCGGCGCATCGCCCGACAGTATTTCTACGCAGCTGCTTGGCTGGGTGCTGGGATGCACGTTCGTGTATGCCACGATGTTCGGCGCCGGCAGCGCGCTCTACGGCCACACCGCGCAGGTGATCGTGTGGGCCTTCGTCTGGGTGGCAAGTGGCTCGGGACTTTTACGTATCCTCGCCCGGCAGTGGCGGTCGTAGTCGTCGTCTGCGTTCCAGCGTCTGCAGGCGCCCTTCATGGTCCAGCAAGGAAAGCTTGAGGATCTTGCGGTCGGCCGCATGCTCCTTGCGCATCGACGAGGTCGTTCGTCGCATCTCCTCGATGAATCCTGTCATCACTTCAATGGCCGTCTGAATGTCTCCGCGCAGGGACTCGACGCTGACATCAATCTTGTTGTCCAGCGCGGCAATGCGGGCGTTGGTATCGCAAAAGCCTTCCGCAACGGTCTTCTCCAACCGCGCGAGACGTTCAGCCACTTTCTCCACGGTGTCGGGCATCGTAGCATCGTCCTTCGCCGCTGGTTCCTGCTAACGGGATGCCGATCAAAAATAGGGCAATTCACGCACCTTCTTGCGTGAGTAGCCTGTTGGTAGCGCAGATGTTGCGTACTTCTCCAATCGAATCGATGTCAGTTTGTGCGACACTCCGCCCGATGACACCGGCGGCATTCCGTCGCGTCGCGTTAGGACTGGAGGGCGCGTTCGAGGCGTCCCACATGAAACATCCCGACTTCCGCGCACCCAACGGGAAGATCTTCGCGACTCTGAATGAGGATCAGACGCGCGGCATGGCGTCGCTCACGCCCGAGCAGCAGGAAGAATTCGTCGAGCGGGCGCCTGACGTCTTCATCCCGGCCGCCGG
>JALDXK010000069.1:0-15431 GCA_032155105.1 Acidobacteriota bacterium | reverse complement strand
GTGATGATCGCGGCCGCGCGACGGTACGCCGCCGGCAGCAGCCAGTCGCGATACCAGTCGGGCTTCGTCTCGCCGTCACGTTTCTGCCACGGAATGGTGTCGTGGATCGTCACCACTGTGGGCACCGGCTGCCACCAGGGCATCGACGTGGCCGGGGCGTGCAGCACGTCAGCGTCACTCTCCCGCGCGGCGTGCGGCAGCGACCATTGCTCCCACGCGTGGACGCGATGGCCGCGCGTGTCAAACACCTTCACCTCGCACGAGCGGTTGGGGACGTGCATGGGCCGATCGGGCCGGTCGGCGAACAGGTGCCACTCGAGTGCGCCGCCGGTGGCGGTGCGCCTCACCAATTCGTACAAGCTCTTGCCAATGCCGCGAATGTGATCGGTGTTGAGCGCACGGGCATCGACGGCAACACGCAACGGCCGATCAGACATGGAGGCACACCTTGAGCGCGCCCTTGAAGGGCTGCACGGCCAGCGGCCATGCCGCCGCCGCCTTCGCGTAATGCTTGAGGGCATCGGCGCGGGCGCCGGCGCCGGCGGCGTCCCATCCGTTGGTGCGCCACGTCTCACACCAGATGCGGCGCCGGGTCAGCCAGTCCAGCTGACGACCGCGTGGCGTGGCCAGCGCACGCGCCACCACGCTGCGCCGGGTAATCGCCATCGCGCGATGGTTCCGGCTCTTGCCGCCGGCGTGGAAGCGGTAGCGGACCAGCGGCTCCGCGCAGAACGACACGCGGTGGTGTTCGGCCACCCGCAGCCACAGGTCCCAGTCCTCGGCGTTCTTCAACTCGGTGGTGAAGCCGCCGAGATGCTGGAACACCTCGCGCCGCACCATCACGCTCGAACTGGTCATGAAGTTGCCTTCGAGCAGCAGCGGCACGAACACGTCGCCGTCGTGCATGACCGTGGCCTCGGTCTGCAGCACCGGCACGTCGCCGCGGGAGCCGAAGTTGGTGCGGTTCGTGTACGAACAGGCGGTGGTGGTGATCGCCAGTTGCCGCTCCAGCTTGTTCGGCTCCCAGCAATCATCCGCGTCGAGCAGCGCCAGCCACTCGCCGCTCGCGACGTTCGCGCCCGCGTTGCGCGCCGCGGCGGCGCCGCCGTTGCGCTTGCGCACCACCGTGATCCGATCGCCGTACGTGGCCAGGATCTGCGGCGTCTCGTCGGTGGAGCTGTCGTCGACGACGATCACCTCGACGTTCGGATAGGTTTGCGCCAGCGCCGAGTCCACGGCGTCGCGGATGAACGACGCGGCGTTGTAGGCGGGAATGATCACGGATACGCGCGGCATGCTTACCCCCATGCAAACTCGGGTTCACGCTCGTCTTCGATCACGGGCGCCGGATCGGTGTGCGCCGCATCGCGCCGGGCGCGTGCTTCCGCCTCGGCCCGCACCGCCACGCTTTCCAGCGCGATCGTCAGGCCGAAGTAATGCCACAACATTTCGCAGTACTGGAACGACACGAAGCTGCCGCCGACGATGAAGGCAATCAGCGCCGATTCGAACGCGATCGCATAGGCGCCAAGCTCGTTCGGGATCCGGCCTTGCGCGGCGGTCTTGCGCACGCGGCGGCACGACAGCAGCGACGACACCACGATCGCGATGTAGATCAGCAGTCCCGGGTAGCCGGCTTCGGCCAGCACGCCGAACCACGCGCTATGGACCGCGCGGTTCTGGCCCTGCTCGCCGCCAGAGGAGTCGTACTGGTTGTACGCCGGCTCATAGCCGCGATGCCCAACCCCGAGCAGCGGGTGATCGTCGGCCATGTCTATCGCCACCTGCCAGAAGTGCAGGCGGCCGGTCTGCGAGGCGTCGCGTTCTTCCGGCGCCGCCGTGATCGTCGACATGCGATCCCAGTACTCCTGGGGCAGCGCCGGCAGCACCACCGCGAGGGCGATGGTGACCGCGGCCAGCGTCCGGAACTTGTGCGGTGATCGCCAGATGTGGATGCTGCCGAGGGCGCCCAGCGCGAGCAACCCGCCGCGTGAGTAGGTGCTGACCGCGCGATACAGCACGCCGATGCTCATGAACTGGAACAGCCGCTTCTGCCAGCCACCGGACGTGTTAGCCAGCGCGGCCAGCACCGGCAGCAGCATCGCCATGCCGACGGCCACCAGGTTGTTGTCGCCGAGGAACGGGATGCGATTGGCGTTCGGCGCGCCCGGGTTGAGCAGCAACTGGACCCACCCCTGCTTGACCGCTTCGAAGCCGAGCGAGAAGGTGATCACCAGCAGGACGAACCGCAGGTCGGCTGCCGACTGCACCACCACCGTGATCAGGTAGCTGATGATCACGGCCTTGGCGAACTCCTGCCAGTACTGCATCGAGTGTTCGAAGTGCAGTCCCTGCGACGTGGCGAGCAATGCCCAGCCGAGATACAGGAACAGCAGGCTGCTGCGCATGGTCAGCCGGAACGACGCGCCCGACACGATCGTACGCACCACCAGATAGGCGCCGGCGATGTAAGACAGGTTGAGGGTCGCGAAGATGTCGCTCCACGCCCACGATTCCGGGCGGAAGTATGCGATCCACAAGTACAGGCCAAGCGCGTAGAGGGTGCTCTGCAGCGCATAGGTCCAACCCACGGTCAGCGCGACGATGACGAAGACGGTGCGCAGCATGGCTCAGGCCGCCATGGGTTCGTGACGCGCCCAGCGTTCGAGCATCCACACCGCCCAGAGGGCGTAGGCATGATCGGCGCGCCCGGCGCGATGATCGGTGAACAGCCGTGCGACGCGCGCCGAATCGACGAGGTCGCGCGAGCGCGACGATGGTCCGAGCACGTCGTCGCGGAAGCGCTCGGCATACGGGCCGGCGAGCCAGCTGCCGATCGGCGCGGTGAAGCCGCGCTTGGGCAGCGTCAGGATTTTCTTCGGCAGACGCCGCTCGGCGAGCGATCGCAGCAGCGACTTGGGTTCGCCGCGTGGCATCTTGCGGCTGGTGGGAATCTGGAACGCGAGTTCGACGAGGCGATGATCGAGTAGCGGGCACCGGATCTCGAGGCTGTTGGCCATGCTCATGCGGTCCACCTTCACCAGCGGATCGTTGGGCATGTAGATCTTCAAGTCCGCGTACTGCGCGCGTTGCACCGCGCTGTCCGACGGACACTGCCGGTAGGGCCGCGTCACCTGCTCATACACCGGGCTGTCGGCCGGGTCGCGCGTCGGCGCCTTGCCGAGCAGCGCGCGCGCGTCCTGCGGTTTCAGGAAGCAGAGATCCGCGTAATAGGCTCCCGCCGGATCGCGGCCGAGGTTTTCGAGCACGTTGCCCAGGCGCAGCGCGCGCGGCAACGCGCGCGAGCGCGGCCAACGCGCGCCAAGCCAGCTCGCCGCCTGACGGCCAAGATATCCAGGCACCAGCGTGCGCGCCTTGGCTTCGAGCGCGTGCGGCACGTAGCGCCACGAGTAGCCGCCGAAGGCTTCGTCGCCGCCATCACCCGACAGGGCGACGGTCACGTGCTGACGCGCCATCTTGCTGACGTAGTACGTCGGAATCGCCGACGGGTCTGCGAACGGCTCGTCGAACGACTGCACGATCGGATCGAGCACGTCTTCGAGCCGCGGCTGCACGGTGGCCGTCGTATGTCGTGTGGAGAAATGCGAGGCGGTGAGGCCCGCAGGCTCGAGCTCGTTGTGCGCGGCGTGGTCGAAGCCCACCGACGCGGTGACGGGCGAGGTGCCGAGCGCTTCGGCCATGTAGGACACGACCAGCCCCGAGTCGATGCCGCCGGAGAGGAACGCCCCGATCGGCACTTCGCTTTCCAGGCGCTGCGCGACCGCCGAGGACAACCGCGCGTCGACTTCGTCGACGAGCGCGCGGCCGCCGCGCTCGTCCGTGTCGAACGCCCGCACATCCCAGTACTGCCGGATGGTCATCCGCGCCCCATCAACCGACAGCGTGTGCGCGGGTTCGAGTTTCTTGACGTGGCGATACGCGCTGGCCGGCGCCACGAAATACCCGAGCGAGAGGTAGCCCTCGATGGCCTCGAGATCGCGCGCGCCGTTCCACAGCGGGCTCGCCTTGATCGCCTTGATCTCGCTGGCGAAATGCAGCACGCCGCTCAAGGTGGCGTGAAAGAGTGGCTTCTTGCCGAGGCGATCGCGCGCCAGGAGCACGCGCCGCTGCCGCAGATCCGCGATCGCGAACGCGAACATTCCGTCCAGCCGATCGACGCACGCATCGCCGTACTCTTCGTAGGCGTGGACGATGGCCTCGGTGTCGGAGTTGGTGCGGAAGTGATGCCCGCGCGCCTCGAGGTCGTGGCGCAACTCGTGATGGTTATAGACCTCGCCGTTGAAGACGATCCACACCCTGCGGTCTTCGTTTGCCATCGGCTGCTCGCCGCCGGCTCGATCGATGATGGCGAGGCGGCGATGGCCCAACGCCACCCAGGGCGCGTGAAAATAGGCGCCGCCGTCCGGGCCGCGATGGTAGAGCCGGTCGGTCATCCGTGTAATCGACGACGAGACCTCCTCGGACAGATCGCCATCGAGGCACACGAGGCCGCTAATGCCGCACACGCCGATGCATTAAAGCAAACTATCCGCCACCTAAATGACCCTGGAATGGCGAGGAACTTCGCCAAGTTGGCCGATTGAAGGGATGAACTTGGCAGACTATATTCCGGGCGTTGCGGGAGTTTGTTGGCATACGGTTCGCTTAGCTGGATTGACGTGCGTAAGCGTCGTGTCATGCAGCTCGTGCTTAGCCTCTCTCCGGGCGGCACCGAACGCCTCGTCATCGAGATCTGCAAACGACTTGCGGATCGCGTGGACTCGATGGTGTGCTGCCTCGACCGTCGCGGCGAGTGGGCGGCTGAGCTGGAAGAAGCCGGCATTCCGGTGATCGCGCTGGGGCGTGAACCCGGCTTTCAGCCCTCGCTCGCGTTGCGCATCGCGCGGCTCATCAAGTCGAACCATGTCGACGTCGTGCATTGCCATCACTATTCGCCGTACGTCTATGGCTTGATGGCGGCGATGCTCTCCAACGTCGAGCTGGTGTTCACCGAGCATGGCCGCCTCTCGGACAGTGAGCCGTCGCGCAAGCGGCGTCTCGTCAACCCGCTGTTCTCGCTCCTGCCGGGCCGCCTGTGCTCCGTCTCGGCTGACCTGAAGCAGCACATGGTCACCGAGGGCTTCCCGCGCCGCCGCGTCCAGGTGGTGTACAACGGCATCGAGCCGGGCCCCCGCCCGACCCTGGGCGAGCGCCACGCCGCGCGAGAGGCCCTTGGCGTCCCCCGCGGTGCCTTCGTCGTTGGCACCGTCGGACGGCTCGATCCGGTGAAGAACCTGCGGCTGTTCCTCGAGGCCCACACGCTGCTGCTGGCCCGCCATCCTGCATCGCGAGCGGTGATCGTCGGCGACGGGCCGGAGCGCGCGGCCCTCGAGGCCACAGCGGCCGAGCTTGGCATCACGCCGTCAGTGGTCTTCACGGGCTATCGCCAGGATGTTCGCGCGTTGATGCCGGCCTTCGACGTGTATCTCAATTGCTCGAGCTATGAAGGCGTGTCGCTGACGATTCTCGAGGCCATGGCCGCGGCCCTGGCGGTCGTGGCGACGTCGGCCGGCGGCAACCCCGAAGTTGTGGTCCACCAGGAAACCGGCCTGCTGACGGCGTCGCGCGCACACGATATTGCGGAGGCGCTCTCCGCGCTGGCGCTCGACGGGCGCCGCCGCAGGCGCATGGGCGACGCCGGGCGCTGGCGCGTCATCCGTCACTTTTCAATGGCACGGATGGTCGACGACTATGCCACCGCTTATTTCGGGCTCGCGAAGACCGCCACGATGCCCGCGCCGATCGCAGAACCAACGGCGGCCGACACGATGTCGGTGAGCGAAGCCACCCGATCGACCGTGTAAAGTTGGAACGCCTCGTTGCCAAAGCTGAACAGAATCGCTACACCCGCCACGCGCACCACGCCCCGAAAGTCCGATCGACGTAAGGCCAGCATCCCGAGTGCGCCAAAGGGAACATAGAGCGCAACGTTTCTCGCCACATCCGCCGGGTTGATCAGCGTGGGCGCCCACACACCGGGCCGATACATCGACCACGTGCCGGAGCTGCCGGCCACGATGAACAGGGCCAGCAGTGCCCAGGCGATCCGCGCCGCCCACGCTACACGTTCTCGGCGAATTCGGTTTCCGCTCTGTGAAAGATCACCCATGCCGCCAGGAGCGTCACCGCCGCGATTCCGGTCGTGATCAGGAACGACGCGGCATCGGGCACCTGGCCGCGCAGAATCACGTCTCGGTAGGCCTCGAGGATCGGCGTCATCGGGTTGATCGCCATGATCTGCCCGGTCAGCCCGCCGACCTTGTCAACCGGATACAGCACCGCGCTCATGAACATCCACACCGTGACGATCAACTCGAAGAGGTACTTCACGTCACGGTAAAACAGGTTGGCCATCGCGAGCGTGAGGCAGATGGCAAGCGTGAACATGACGTGGACCAGCAGCACCCACGGCAGCGCGATGAGCGCCGCGGTCGCCGCGACGTCGTAATACACCATCAACGCCACGAGCACGAGCGAGCCGACGGCGAAATCCACGAGCGACACCAGCACCGCCGAGATCGGGAAGATCTCGCGCGGGAAGTAGACCTTCGTCACCAGGCTCGAATTGGCGGTCAGCGACGTCACCGCGAACCGCATCGACGACGCGGAGAAGTTCCAGGCGAGCAGGCCGCAGTACGCAAACAGTGGGTACGGCAGGTCCATCTGGAGCGGCGCCACGCGGGTGAAGATCACCGAGAACACCGCGGTGTTGACCAGCGGCATGAAGATCGCCCAGCCGAAGCCCATCACGGTCTGCTTGTAGCGCAGCAGCAGATCGCGCCGCGTCATCTGGTAGAGCAGCTCGCGAAACTCGAATTGTTCGCGGGCCATCTCCTTGAGATCGCCCGCGAGGCGGCCCGGTGCAGAGACCGCGATCATCGCTCGGTTGATCCCAGCGTCTCGAGCAGCTTCTTCGCGTCGTCGGCTCCGTCGAACGTCTTCTTGGAGGCGAGTGCCTTTTCCAGGTGCTTCTTCGCTTCGTCCTTGTTGCCGCTCTGGTTGTAGGCGAGCGCAAGGTGATAGTTGTAGATCGGGTTGTCGGGCTGCTTCTGCGTGCTCGTTTTCAAGGCCTCGACGGCCATCGACGACAGGCCCTTCTTGTAATAGATCCATCCGAGCGTGTCGTCGATCTCGTGACGATTTGGCAATTGCGCCTTGGCCGTCTGGGCCAGCTGCAGCGCCATGTCGAGGTTGCCGCTGTTGGTGTTGGCGTCAATCCACGCGAGGTTGTTGGCGGCGACCGCGGCGCGCGGATCGATCTGCAGCGCCTTGCCGTAACGGATCTTGGCGTCGTCTTTCTTGCCCTGCAGTTCCAGGATCGTTCCGAGCATGGTGTTGCCGGGCACGGACAACGGGGCCGTGGCCACGTACTTCTCGAGCTCGACCCGCGCCATGTCGAGGCGGCCCTGCTGGTAATACATCCGGCCCAGCATCGTGTACGCCTGCAGGCTCTGCGGATCGGCTTCGACGGTCTTCTTCAGCGCCCGTTCCATTTCGAACGCATCGCCAAGCACGTCGTAGGTTTGCGCCGCCATCAGCAGGAGACTCGGGTCGTTGGGCATCTTGGCCAGCTGCTGTTCGATCAGCTCACGGGCCTTGCCGAATTGCTTGCCCTGCATCTCGGCCGTCAGCAGCCCCGCCAGGGCGTGATAGGCGCGAGGGTCGGCGTCGAGGGCGCGGCGATAGGCCCGCTGCGCGGCGTCGGTGTCTTTCTTGAGCGTCTCCAGCATGCCGACGGCCGTATTCACCGGCGCGGATGTCGGATACGCCTGCATCAGGATGGTCGCCTGGCGTTGGGCCTGTGGCAGGTCGCCGACGGCCATCAGGCCGTGCAGCAACAGCAACCGCGCCTGCAGGTGGCCGGGCTGTTTTTCGACCACGGTCAGGAGCAGGGGCACGGCGTCTGCCGGCGTACCGTTTTCGATGTGGAGACGCGCCAGGCCCAGGCGGGCGTCGGTGTAGTTGCCGTTCAGGCTCAATGCGGCGTTGAAGGCGGCGGTGGCTTCCCGCACCGAACCGCGGACGGCGTGGGTCTCGGCCAGGCCGACCTGGGCCTCCAGCGAGCGGGGATTCAATTCAGTCGCGGTCGTGAACGACGACAGCGCGTTCACCGTATTCCCCTCGGCCAGCTGCAGCTTGCCGCGGACCACGAACGCATCGACGTTCTTCGAGTCGCGAGCCATGATGGCGTCGAGCAGGCGGTGCGCCTCGGCGTTCCGGTTCTGCAGCACCTCGATCCGCGCGAGACGGATCGAAGCCGGAACGAACGTCGCGTCTTCTGACACGAGCGGCGTCAGGATCGCGCGCGCATCGTCCACCCGATTCATGCGCACGTAGTACTCGGCCAGCGCGTATTTCGCTTGTGGGCCCTTCATCCGCTCGGCTACCGTCTTGAGGTGCGACTCGGCCGTTTCCGGCTTCCCGGTGGTGATGTAGTACAGCGCCATCGCACGGTTGGCGACCAGATTGCCCGGCTCCAACTCCAGCGCGCTGCGAATCTCTTCGATGGCCTGCTCACCTTTGCCGCTCGCCAGCAGGTAGTTCGCACGCGCGAGACGGGCGGACGGCGACTTCGGATCGATCTCGATCGCCTTGTTGAACGCCGCCTCGGCCTCGGCCTTGTCGCCGTGTGCGAACTGCATCAGCCCAAGCTCTGAATACGTGGCCGCCCGCGACGGATCCAACGCCGCGGCCTTCTCCAGCGCGGCCAGGGCGCCCTCGATGTCGCGCAGCCCCGCAAGGGAATTGGCGAGCAGAATCTGGGCCTGCACCTGGTCAGGCTTGCGCTCGAGCAGCCGCTTGGCCACGCCCTGAGCGTCCGTGTATTGGCCGACGAGGAGCATGAAGTTCCCAGCCTTAATCTGCGCGTCGTCATCGTGGGGCATCAGCTCGGCCGCGCGCGCATACTCCCGTAAGGCATTGGCGCCATCGCCGGTTGAGGCATAGGCGTGCGCCAGTTGCAGGCGCGCCGGCCCCAGCCGCGGGTCCGACTGAATCGCCCGGCGAAACTCGATGATGGCTTCAGGAAATTTTTCCTGGGCGAGTTGCTTGTTGCCCTTCTCGAAATGGTCGCGCGCGGTGGCCTGCGGGTCGCTCTTGCAGCCCCACAGCAGAGTACCAACGACGAGAGCACCCAGGATATGGCTAAGGTTCCGGCTCTTCATGCCGCCGTGTGATTACAAGAAGCACGCCAGTCTGCTGTTTGATGAACTTCTTCGATACTGGAGAGATTGACAGGCCCGGACGCTTGAAAGTTCCTCGTTACCGCGAGGAACGTCTCCGTCCCACCGAACATTGGGAAGCGGCGGGAGTACAAATGGAAACCGGTGAAGGGCACCGCGGCCCTTCACCGGTTCGCATCAACGAAGGCTCACACCTGACCTAGGTGGCCTGGCGTCGAGCGCGGAATGCAGCAAGCAGGCCCGCGCCGAGCAGCATCATCGTGGCTGGCTCGGGAACAGGTGTTTGAGGATTGATGACCCCGGTCTGGGAGTCCGCAATGTCGGTGCTGACCGACGGTTGCGCGTTGCCAGGACCCTGGCCGAACGGCACGCCGGTCTGTACCGCACCCGTCAGGAAGAAGGGCGTGTTCGGATCCAAGCCAATGGCCGCGAGCATGTCGGCATGCTTCGTGTCGTTACCGACCACGGCCACAATGCGGTTGAGGCCGAACACGTTCTCAAAGTTTGTGATCGTGCCGTCGAGAAGCAAGGTGGTGTCGCACGCGCCGACCCCGACCCCTAGTCCGGGGACGCAGCCGGTGATGGAGATGTCACCAGTCCCGGTGTTGAAGTCCAGGGAGCCAAAGGACCCCGGAACACTTGACCCAGCGGGTCCGAGCACCGCGTAGTCGCCATTTCCCATCGGCGCGCCAGACACCGTGGCATTGCCGATCGGAATATTCACACCGATGATATTCGAGCCTTCCGCGTAGATCATTCCACCTACGCCGGAATTGCCCGTGGAGAAATCGATCACGGTGACGGCACTTGCCGGCGCCGCGATCGCCGCCATCGCAGCGATTGCGATAGCGATTCGTCTGACCTGTCTCAACATTCCTGCCTCCTCTGCTCAATACACGTTGCGTCTGCTGAGCCTCCGCCGCCACTGCGCGCGATCACTCGGCCGATGAATGAGCAAGGGCATTGCCAAAGTAGCAGGGTTCTCGCAGTCGGCCCATGCGTATCGACGTGCGCATTCAAGTGACTGTGAGATCAATTGCTTACGGGATAGGTCGCGGTTCGGCAGACAAAAGGTTCTGCTCGTCACCTTCGCGACTTGTGCATGGAGACGCAGACTAATCTCTCATCGACGTCGATCATTCCACGCGAACAGCAACGCCGCGGTTGGCAGTGCCGCGGCGTGAGGTGCATTGTCGAGTCGAGGGAAATCTATTCCGGCAGGTACGCCGGCAGTAAGGGAACGATCACGCGGGCGAACGTCTCCGCGAGATGATTGGCCGCAGCGCCATCGTCAGTGGCGCCATGGCGGATGGGCGCGATCACGCGCACCATCGAACCGTCGGTACGGTTGAGACGAATCGCATCGTGAATCAAGTACAGCTTGCTCGTGTACTCACTGGCGACGACCCGACCGTGGCTCTGATACCAATAGAGCACGACCTGGCGATCGAGGCCCTTCTGCACGACGTAGCGATTCACGGTGATGTCGTTGCCGCGTCCATCCGCGTCGGCGATGGTCAGGCGTCCCTGCGACAGCGGCTCCCAGCCGGCGCCAGGAAGACAATTGAGCGGCGAGTGAATGGTGTCGCCCTGACGTTGGCTGGCGTAGTAGCCCATGTAGAGGCCCACTGCAGCGCGATCGGATCTGTAGTAGACACGGGAGAGGTAGTCGTCCACGCCGAGGACCTTCAGCACATCATCGTCGAGCGGCGGATCGACCTTGGCGCTCCACGCACCCATCTGCATCGGGAACATCGCGAACATGGTGCGCGCGACGGCGACCTCGGCCCGCCGCGCGTTGGCCAGGAACACCGTGGTGGCGGCGAGCAGCGCACACAGCGCGAGCGCGCGAGCAAGTGGGCGATTCATCATGCGGATGCGGTCTCCGGAGCGGGCAGAGGCTGCGCGCCTGTTGGTCCGGCCGCAGTTCGCGGTGCCGGCGGCGGAGCGAGCCGCAGTAGCAATCGTTGGATCCCCAGCATCATCAGGAACGCGACGAAGAACACCACCCAGCCCGAGAAGTCGTGGAAGAGCCCTTCGACGCCGGCCCGGCCGAAATAGTGGGCCGCGACACCGGCGCTGGCCACGCGCAGGCCGTTGGCGATGATCGCCACCGGGACGGCCGACAGGGCAATCACCGCGCGCACCCAGGTGCGACGATCGACGAAGTAACCGAACACGATGCCGAGCGTGAACAGGGACACTAGGGAGCGGATGCCGCTGCAGGCCTCGGCCACCTCGAGGGTTGCGTTCGCAAGGATCAGGACGTTGCCTTCGCGCAGGATCGGAATGTCGAGGGCGTTGATGCTGCGCTCGCCGACATTCGAGGCGAGGAGCTGCAGCGGAAAGGCGATCTGATTGAAAATCAGCGCCGGCAGCGGCACCATCAGCAAGAGGAACGCCACGGGAAACAGCATCACGCGCAGGCGCGGCCAGCCGAACAGCAGCAGGATGGAGCCGGCGATCGCGCCGATGATCGAGATTCGTGACAGAAAGAGCTCGGCGCCTAGCAGGCCGCCGATGAGCATCATCAGGCTGGCGGCCACTACGACGAGGCCGAACCACGACGGCCGGGACGGCGCTGCGGCAAAGGTGCGCCGTCGCTCCCACGCGAAATACGCGGCGAGCGGGACGATGAAGAAGCCGTGGGAATAGTTATCGTCGGTGGACCAGGCGTCAATAAGACCCGCGAGTACCGTCCAATAGACGAGCAGCAGCCCGCCCAGCGCGAGCCCTGCCGCCGCTACCTGCTCGTTTGCTCGGGTCATTCGGTCTCGCGCATCGCTCCAACGGGAACCGTTCGCGGGGCGAGCGGTGAAGAATCGCCACATCTGGGCGAGGTCACCGCCGCCTCTCGCGAGCGTCTTGCACCGGCTATCTGCCGGCTTCGTTCGCCTCAAGAGCAAACGGATTGCCAACATTCATTCCGACATGGCCATGCAAAAAGGGCCTTCCATGATCCGGCGGATGACTCAGAGTCCGCAAAAGTTGGAACTTTTGTCACCAATAACTGCACGACGGCAGCCCATCCACATGCCGAGCCGCCGAGAGAGGGGCGGCAGCAAAATTGCTCTGGAAGGCTCCCGGATGTCGAGGACCGCCCAACCAGCTCGAGTGGAAGCAAACGTCAATGGACACGCCATACCCACGCTATTGCTCGTCGAGCCGCCGGCGTCGGCCGGGGTGCGCGAAGTCCTGGCCGGCTCGCGCGGCATGCTGCGGGTCGAACACGTCTCGTCGCTGGAAGAGTCGCTGGCCTACCTGAAGACGAACGAGGCCCGCGCAATCCTGATCGATCTGTCGATTGCCGAGTGCCGGGACCTGTCGTTCATTGACGAGCTGAGACGCATCGCACCCGGCACGGCGATCATGATCCTCGCCCGCGCCGTGGACCAGGCACTGGCCCGCCGCGCCATCGATCACGGCGCCAGCGACTTCGTGGTCACCGATCAGATCGACACCCGCACGCTGTGGCAGCTCATCGCCATGATGTTCGAGCGCCGCGGCCTCGAGCAGCAGATGTTCGTGGAGCGCGAGCGCGCCGAGATCACGCTGAACTCGATCGGCGACGCGGTGATGACCACCGACACCCAGGGCCACGTCACGTATCTCAATGCCGAGGCCGAGGCGTTGACCGGCTGGACCCGCGCCGAAGCCTTCGCGCGCGAGCTTGCCGAAGTCTTCGACGTCACCGACGGCTTGACCGGACAATACGCGCAGGATCCGTCGCAGTTGGCAATCGAGCACGACCGCAAGATCCGCCTGAAGGGCAACTACATTCTCGTCAGCCGCGACGGCAACGAAACCTCGATCGAACATTCGGCGGCGCCGATCCACGATCGCAACGGGAACATCCTCGGCGCGGTGATCGTGTTTCGTGACGTGATCGTGTCGCGCGAACGTCGGCTCCAGATGCTGCACCTCGCCGAACACGATGCGCTGACCGACCTGCCAAACCGGTTGCTGCTGAACGACCGCCTGGCCCGCTCGATCGCCCTGGCCCGCCGCTACGGCCGCCGCCTGGCCGTGCTGTTTCTCGACTGCGACCGCTTCAAGCACATCAACGACACGCTCGGCCACGCCGTCGGCGACCAGGTGCTGCGCTCGGTGGCACGCCGGCTCACCACCTGCGTGCGCGAGTCCGATACCGTCAGCCGCCACGGCGGCGACGAGATCCTGATCCTGCTCTCGGAAGTCGACCACCCCGATGATGCCGGACTGATCGCGGAAAAGATCGTGGCGTCGGTGGCCGAGCCGCACCTGGTGGCCGGGCACGAATTGACGCTGACGGCGAGCGTCGGCATCGCGTTGTATCCCGAAGACGGCCAGGACGCGCAATCGCTGGTGATGCGCGCCGACACGGCGATGTACCACGCCAAGAACACCGGCCGAAACCGTGTGGGCTTCTACAAGCACGACATGGATGCGCCGGCCATCAAGCGATCGTCGATCGAGTCGGAGCTGCGCAGCGCCCTCGACGCTGGTGAGTTCGAGCTGTTCTACCAGCCGACGATCGATCTCGAGACCGGGCACATTCGCGGCGCCGAAGCGCTGATGCGCTGGCGGCATCCGGAGAAGGGCCTGATTCCACCGGATCAGTTCATCCCTGCCGCCGAGGCCTCGGCCCTGATCATCCCGATGGGCCGGTGGGCGCTGCGCGAAGCCTGCCGCCAGGCGCGTGCGTGGCAGGATGCGGGCCTGTCGCCGACCCCGATCGCGGTGAACGTCTCGGCCCTGCAATTCCGCACCCCCGGGTTCCTCGAAGACATCCAGCGCTTCCTGCAGGAAACGCGACTGCCGGCGCGGTTCCTCGAGCTCGAGCTGACCGAAAGCGCGTTGATGGTCGACACCGCGGCCACCACCTCGCTGCTGGAAGTGCTGAAGCGCAACGGCGTGGTGTTGAAGGTGGACGACTTCGGCACCGGCCCGTCGAGCCTCAGCTATCTGCAGCATTGCCCGGTGGACGTGCTGAAGATCGATCAGTCGTTTGTGCACGAGATCTCGTCGGCCCCTGACGGGGCGCCGCTGGTGCGCGCGGTGATCGCGATGGGGAAGAGCCTCGGCTGCCGCGTGGTGGCGGAAGGCGTCGAGACGAAGCACCAGTTCGCCTACCTGCGCGCCGAGCAGTGCGACGAAGGGCAGGGGTATCACTTCAGCCCGCCGGTGAACGCCGAGACCTTCGGCCGTCTCCTGGCCGGCGCCCCCTTTACGATTCCGTCGCTGGACGATTCAGCGCACTAGGGGCCTGGGTCTTGGGGCTTGGGTCCTGGGACTTGCCCAGAGATCAAGACTCAGGAGTCGTTTCATTCATGCCGCAAGGCTTCGATCGGGTGTATCCGCGCCGCGCGCGACGCGGGTAGAAGCGACGCGACGACGCCAGCAGTGAACATGGTCACGGCGGCCACACTCATGATGCGTGGATCGGCAGCGCTGATGCCATAGAGCAACGAACTCAGGAAACGGTCGGCGCCGAACCCGAGTGCGCCTCCCACGACGACCCCAGGGACAATCACGAGCAAACCTTCGCCCACGATCAGAGTCAAGACCGCCGTTCGCGTAGCGCCCAGCAGGAACTTGAGCGTGGCGAACGAAGGCGCTTAGTAGCGGGACGTCACAAAAGTTTGCAGAACTGTCATGAGTAGCCCCAAGACACACGTCCCCAGCCCCGAGAGCCAACTCGAGAACTTGGATGCCAACCGCGGACGGATGGACCTAATGTCGACAACTCCACAGCGTCCTTCTCTGTGAGAAACGCCAAGCGATGGGCGACGGTAATCAGATACAGCAGCTCGCGCGACGACCCGAACGCGATATCAAGAAATCGAAGATAATCGCCCTCACTCTCCCGTGCGCATCCTTCGACGATGTTGGTCGGCGTAGATACAGCGGCGCGCCGCAATTGGCTTTGCAAGCCATATCGTTCGCTTGCCGGAAATTCGGCGGTCGCGCGGTACAGATCCAATACGAGCTGGTCGGCCAGCTTAAAGGCGTCTAACTTGCGGTGATCCCTTGGCATGCGGACCGTGAGACGCACGTAGCCTGCCACATGCCTTCCGCGGCTTTTATCGCGAAGAATCTATCGTTCGTCTGGGTACGAGGGTTGCTGTGATCGCAGAACTTGCGATCAATGAAGCAGAGAAAGGTCGCGGTTCTTCGTACGCACGACCCTGGCCCCAAGCCCCAAACCCC
>JALDXK010000068.1:0-15481 GCA_032155105.1 Acidobacteriota bacterium | reverse complement strand
GAAGTAGCGCCCCCGAATCCCGCTTACTGCTGTTGCTGCGGAGGGCGCGGTCCCTTGCGGCGCATCTGCCCGTCGCGCGACGCGCGCAGCTCCTTCAGCTTCGCCTGCTGTTCGGAGGTGAGGATCTGCATCGACTCGGCGCGCACCTTCGCGTTGAGGATCGCGAAGTCGGCTTCTGCGGCTGCCACGTCGGCGCTCTTGGCGCGAATCGCCGATTCGTTGATCTGGTCGGCATCGATCAACGCGCGCATCCCCTGGCGGGCGGCGCCGAGCTTCTCGCCCACAGCCTTGAACTCCGACGCGTGCGCTTCGCGAATCTTCCGCAGCTGCGCGCGCTGATCATCGGTGAGATCGAGGCCGCGGAACCCGGGTCCGAATCCGCCCGGCCCACGCCGGCCCATCTCGGGTCCGCCGCGCCGCTGCTCGGGAGCGTCCTGTCCGAATACGTGGGGTGCGGCGCCGGCCATCGCGATGGCCACAATCCCGGCCGCGAGTGACGTTTTCAATCGTGTGGTCATGAAAGTCTCCTGAAGTGTTCCCGTTCTTTACTCCAATAGACGAGACAGTCGTGACAGCGCCGTGGCCCGGCTGTGAAAAATGTGTGGCAGCCCGCGCCGGAAGCGCGGGAACACGAAGGATTGTGGAAAACTGGCGTCGTGGCCCGTGTCCTGGTCGTTGAAGACGATGCGCATATTCGTGACCTGATCGTGCTCCACCTCGGCCTCGAGGGGTTGGAGACGGAGGTTGTGGCCGATGGCCACGATGCGCTCGTCCGCGCGAACAGCGGCTCGTTCGACCTCATCCTTCTGGACCTCATGCTGCCGGGCGTGGATGGCATTGCCGTGTGCCGCGCCGTGCGCCGGGAGGGGCCGAACCAGGACGTGCCGATCCTGATGCTCACCGCGCGCCGCGAAGAGAGCGACAAAGTGCTCGGCCTCGAAAGCGGCGCCGACGATTACCTCGCCAAGCCGTTCGGGATTCGCGAGCTGGTGGCGCGCGTGCGCGCGTTGCTGCGTCGTCCGCGGCGGTCGCAGCTGCAGGCCGAGGCGGTCTCGTCCGGCGAGCGGCCGGTCGAGATCCATGGCCTGCACATCGATGCCGCGAAGCGGCGCGTACGCGTGCGCGGCCGCGACGTCGAGCTGACGGCGCAGGAATTCCGCCTGCTGCACGTGCTCGCCACGCACCCAGGCATTGTCTTCAGCCGCGAGGCGCTGCTGAACAAGGTGTGGCCCGATCACACCTTCGTCACCGAGCGCAGCGTCGATTCGCTGGTCAAGCGCCTGCGCCGCCGCATCGAGAAGGATCCCGCCAATCCCGATATCATCCTCACCGTGTGGGGCAGCGGGTACAAGTGCGCTGATGTCACGTAGCCATTCGACTCGCCAGGCGAACGCGGTGGCGACCCCGTCTGGCTCGCTCAGGCCAGGGATCAGGGCGCGCAGCCTCTACTGGCGCATCGGCCTCGGCTTCATTCTGTTCCTCGCCATCACGCTGGTCCTGCAGGTGGCGCTGTTCATCTGGGTCGCCGGCGAAACGGAAGGCGGGATGCCGGAGCGGATGGGCCGCGACTTTGCGGAACTGGTGGCCTCCGAGTTCGAGTCGGCGCTCGCGCGCGATCCGCAACTGAACCTGCGCGCCTACGCCGAGCGTCGCATCAACGAGCTTCATCGCCCGGCGGCGATCGTGTTCCCGGATGGCAGCGCGGTGGCGCCCAAAGGCGTGCAGGTGCCGCGCAACATGCGTTTCCCCGGCCCGTTCCGCAGGCGGCCAGGCATGGACGGACGCAGAGGCCCGCCACCACGGCCAACGGATGGCGAGATGCGGCCGCGCGGGCCGTTCGGTAATCCGCGGCGCGGTCCGGTCGTCGCGCCGATCGAGCACAACGACCAGGTCGTCGCCATGGTGTGGGTGCCTCCGCTCACCGGACTGCAGCGAGTGGCCGAGGAGCTCGGCACGCCGCTGATGATCGGCGCGCTGTTGTTGCTGATCGGCGGCACGGTGATCGCGACGCTCGTGATCTTCCGCCCCGCGCAGGCGCGCCTGAGCGCGGTTGAAGAGGCCGCCCGGCGGTTTGGCGAGGGCGATCTCACCGCGCGCGCGCCGGAGCTGGGCGGCGACGAGGTGGCGGCGGTGGCCCGGGCGTTCAACCAGATGGCGGCCGACCTGGCGGCGCGGCAGGCGCAGCTCGTCGAGGCCGACCGGGCCCGCCGGCAGTTGCTCGCCGACGTATCGCACGAGCTGATGACGCCGCTCACCGCCATCCGCGGGTATGCCGAGACGCTCGGCCTGCCGCAATTCACGCCCGCGTCGAAGGAAGGGCAGCGCGCGGTCAAGGTGATTCACGAAGAGGGCGAGCGCATCGAACGGCTGGTGAAGGACCTGCTCGACCTGGCGCGCTTCGAGGCCGGCGGCATCTCGCTGGCGCTCGAGAACGTCGACGTCGACGAAATCTTCGAGCGCGTCGCGGAGCGCCACGCACAGGCGGCGCAGGCGAAGGGCGTGACGATCGTGATCGACCCGGATGACGACGACATCCGTCTCGTTGGCGATCCGCACCGTCTCGAGCAGGCGGTGCAGAACCTCGCGTCGAATGCGTTGCGCCATACCCCGCCGGGTGGCCGCATCCGGCTTGGCGCTTTCCGTGATGCCGGCAACGTCACGCTCACGGTCGCCGACACCGGCGTCGGCATCCCGGCGGAGCACCTCCCGCATGTGTTCGATCGTTTCTACAAGGCGGATCAATCCCGCTCGCAACCTGGGCGCCGAAGCCTTGGCGAAGGCGGCGCGGGCTCCGGCCTTGGGTTGTCGATCGTGAAGGCGATCATCGAGCGGCATGGCGGCCGCGTCTCGGTCCGCAGCCGGCCGGGTGAGGAAACGGTGTTCGAGATCGTCCTGCCCGCGCGCGGCGATCAGGGCGCGGCGACAGCCTGATCGGCGGCGCGCTGCCGTAGCAGCTTCGAGAACACGCCTTGCAGCAAGTCGGTGTAGTCCGCGAGCAGCTCGAACAGCGCATCGCGATCGAGCCGCAGCACGTGCGCGGTGTTGATCGCGGTCACCGACGCGTCGAGCGTCACGCCGGCGAGGGTTTCATACATGCCGATGACGTCGCCCGCCGTCGCTGTGCCACCGCCGTCTGGCGCATCGACTGCGAGCGAGCCCGACAGCACGATTAGGATGGCCGCCTCGCCGCCGCGCTCGATGACGGCCTTGCCCGGCTCGACGGCGAGCGGCTGCGCGATGGCCGACAGGCCCCACAGCTGCGCCGCGGTGGCGTGGGCGAGCAGCGGGCTCGATTGCATCAGCAGCACGCGGTCGACCGGACGGAGATCCTCCACCGTGCGGTTCTTGAGGTCGGGCGCGAGTGAGCCCCGGATCAGCGTGTGGCCGGCCACGAGACTGCGCGACTCGATCATCATGCGGAAGATGCCTTCGGCCAGCTCGACGTTCTCCGACAGCAAGGTGAGGAAATCGTTGGCCGACAGCAGCAGCGTGATCGACGGTTCCTCGGCCGTCACTGCCGCGGACATCGGCGCGCCTTCGAGCAGTTCTTCGACGCCAAGTGCCAGCGGCGCGCGCAGATCGCGCGCGCCATCGCGACCGGTGATGGTGACCCTGCCATCGAGCAGGAACTGCACGCTGTCGACGGGCCCACCGCGCTGGTACAGGGCGCGCCCTGTCTCGTAGCGTACCTGCCGGCCCAACCGCGCGAGGCGGAACAGTTCATTGACGTCGGTAAAGTGGAACAGCGGCACATTGCGCAGCCGATCCGCAAGTTCGACCGCGGGCAGCGGCTCGAGCCAGAGCGCCTTGCGCCGCTGCTCGTCCATGCGGCTCGCCGCCAGTGCCCACGAGGCGGCTTCGAAGACATCCTGGTCGCGGACGTCGCGATGCGCGAGCACGTACTCGAGATCGTCGGCCAGCGTCCACACTTTCCGGTCTGCCACGAGCAGCACGGCCGCCGACGCGATCGACTGATCCTCGTCGTGCAGCAACTGCGCCAGGGTGTCTTCGACGTCGCGCGTCCGGGTGCGGTAGAGCACGTTGCCCTTGCGGATGCGCTCGTCCTCCGGCATCTCGTCGATCAGCAGCATGACCCGCTTGCGCGAGTCGCCTTCGAGCAGGTTATCGAGATACTCGATGGCGCGCGAGCGTTGCCGCGCGTCGCCAACCCGCAACGAGTGCCTCACCGCGGCGACGTCACCGGTGCCATGGACCAGCCCCAGCAGCGTCAGCGTGCGATTGAGCGCCCGGGTGTACTTTTCGTTGAGCGCGCGCGACAGCAGGGTGCCGCGATCGATCCCGCCGGCGACGAACAGGTTGTAGTGCAGCGTCAACGCGTTGAACGCCCGCGCCGCTTCGACGTTGGCATGGCGCGTGGCGATCGCCTTGTCGATGACCAGCTCGGGATGCACGCGGTGCAGGCGATCGAGGGCCGCCACCGCCTTGTAGCGGATGAAGCCGTCCGGATCATCGAGTGCATCGAGCAGCGCCGCGACCGAAGCCGGGAAGGGGAGCGCGGCCAGCGTTGACGGCACGTGACGGCGAACCCACTTGTCCTCCTCGCGATCGCGCATGAAGTACGCAAGCGGCGCGACCACGGATTCGCCGTAGCCGGTGAGGACAGCGCGCGCGGCCGACTTCAGCCGCCGGTTGCGCATCAACGACACGAGCGGCGGCACCACGAGGAAGTCGTCGCCCCCGAGCAGGCCGGCACTCTCGATGGCGGCGCGGGCCACCTCGAGGTCCGCGTCGTACATCAATGGCACCAGCAGCGACCGGAACGCCGGATTCCTGACGTCGCCCAGGGCGCGCGCGACCTGCAGGCGCCACGGCGTACCCTGGTCACGGGAATCTTCGGCGTAACGACGCAGGGTGTCTTCCGCGAGTGTGAGGTCCGCGTCGGCGTTGCTCGCCGCCAGCGCCGCCGCCGCGACGATGGCCAGGGCGGGGTCGCGCTGCGTGATGAACGGACGCATCACGTCGGCGGCCGCTTCGCCGCGTAGCGCCGCGAGGGCCGACACGGCAGCGATGCGCACGCGACTGTCGCGATCCTTGAGGGCGCGTTCCACCCCGGGGAGCCAGCGATCGGCCAGCGCGGGCCCGGCGCGAGCAGCAACGGCGTGACCAGGTGCGACTTCTGCATCGCGTCGAGCAGGTCGATCGCATACAGCGCGCGACGCGGATCGGGATGCGCGAGCTCGCTGACCATCGTTTCGACAGTCGCCGGGTCGGGGTCGGAGAAGCGCAGTTCCGACGGCGCCACCGCCTGCTGCTCGATGCTGCGGCGGAACGAGCGCATGTATTCACGCTTCGCCGCGTACGCGGTGACGACCCAGAGTCCCACCAGTATCACGCTCACATAGCTCAGCTGTTGCCAGTCGAGGCCGAGGCCCCAGTCCTTGATGCAGAACAGGATCACCAGGGCGCCGAGGCCTTTCGCCAGCCGATCCATCGTCACGTCGATGAACGGCTTGGCCCGATATTTCAAGTCCACCGGCAGTGGCAGGAACAACACCTCGCGCGACGTCTTGTCGATCGTGTAGCGCAGCGACGTGTCCATGATGCGCCCCACGCTGGGCGCCCATAACGCGCGGTTGAACAGGATGAGGGCCGCGGCGCCGCCCATACTCACCGGCAGCACCAGTAACGCGAACCCGATGCCGAGCAGGCGGTGAATGCGGCTCGTCAGCACGACCTGGATGAAAAACCCGATCAGAGATAGATACACGATCAACTGCCCGAGGAAGGCGGCAATCGCGTCGGAGTTCTGCTCGCCGAGCGCTTCGGCGGCGGCCATGTTGACCTGCTGATCGACGATGTTCGAGGCCATCGCGCCGAAGGCGATCACGAGCGAGATGATCTGCAGGTGGCGCGACGAGCGCAGCAGGCGCAATGCCTCGCCGCCGCTGACGCCCTCTTCTTCGCCGGTCTTAGACGCGTCCGAGGTCCCGGCCGCCTGCTCGCGTCGAACGATCACCACCACGATTCCCAGGCAGGCGAACATCACGATCGACGACATCAGGATCATGCCGCCGGCGCCGACGCGCTCGACCAGGTACGCGGTGAGCCCGGCACCCATCGCGCCGCCGAGGCTGGCGCCGCCGCCGATGAAGCCGAAGATGCGCTTGGCCTGCCGCGGATCGTAGACGTCGTTCGCCAGCGTCCAGAACTGGCTGATCAGCAGAATCGCCAGGATCAAGCCGACCACGTAGAACGCCACCGCGACCCAATCGCCGCCGACAAACGAGATCAGGAACCAGAACAGGAACAGCAGCGCCACGATCCCGACCTGCGTGGCCGGGATCATCCAGCGGCGCGGCACGACGGAGATCACGCGCGTGTAACCCTGCATGATCACGCCGATGGTGATACCCATGGCGAAGGTCACCCAGGGCAGGTCATCGGCGCCAAGCTTGGAGATGAACTCGGAGCGCGTGATCGGCTTGACGATGTTGTAACTCGTCATGGCCAGGAACGAGTACAAGAACATCAGCAGCGCGGTGGTGGTTTCGCCCTCGCGCAGTTGCACAATCGGGCGCAACAGCCGCGCGATGAGGGAGGGGCGTTCAGGCATGGAGGCGATGGGATGAATCTTATATTCTGTGGTCACCTGTGACCAGCCTGATCGAACGCGCGCTCGGCCTGACCGGGCCTGAACTGCGGCGCGCGTTCCCGCTCTTCGCCTATCTGTTTCTGACCATGTCGTCGAGCGTGGCCAGCAAGGCGGCGCGCGACGCGCTGTTCCTCGACCGCTACCGCGCCATCGATCTTCCGTACGCCGACATGACCATCGCCCTGCTCGTCGGCCTCGCGGCGAGCATCTATATTCGCGCCGGCCACCGCACCAATCTCCGCAACCTGCAGGTCGGCAGCCTGGTGTTCTTTGCCCTCAACGCCCTGGTGTTCTGGTGGTGGGCGGTCGCCGCGTCGTACGAATCGAACGCGCTGTTCGTGGTCATCTACCTGTGGGTCGGCGTGTTCTCGGTGCTGGCGCCATCGCAGGTGTGGACGCTGGCCAACCAGGTGATGACCACGCGCGAGGCGAAGCGATCCTTCGGCTTCATTGGCAGCGGCGCCATCCTGGGGTGGATCGTCGGCGGCCTCGTCACCCGCGCCGGTGTGTCGCGCTTCGGCACCGAGAACATGCTCGCCTTCGTGGCGCTCTCCCTGTTCACCTGCGCGGGCATCGTCGTGCTGATCTGGCGGAACCGGCCGTCGTATGTCGGCGACACACCGGCATCCGGAGCCGAGCGCGAGACCTTTCCGCTGTGGGGCAGCATCCAGCTGGTCCGGGGTTCTCCATACCTCCGCGCGATTGCGGCGCTGATCCTGATCTCGGCCCTGACCACGACCCTGGCCGGCTGGCAGTTCAAGGCGCTCGCGAAGGCGGCGGTGCCCGACACGGACGACCTCGCGATGTTCTTCGGCACCTTCAACATGATTGCCGGGCTGATGTCGCTGGTGTTGCAGCTGCTGCTGACGGCGCGCGTGCTGCGCACGCTCGGCGTGGGGCCGGCGCTGTTCATCGTGCCGACGGCGATGATGATCGGCTCGGCCGGCGTGCTCGTGCTCGGCACGATCGTCGCCGCCGCTGCGCTCAAGGCGAGCGACCAGGTGCTGCGCTATTCGATCGACAAGGCCACGGTCGAGTTGCTCTACCTCCCGGTATCGTCGGCCCACACCTTCCGCGTGAAGTCGTTCATCGACACCGTGGTCTACCGGCTCGGCGACGCCAGCGGCGGGCTGCTGGTGCTGCTGTTCGCCGCCGTCCTTGGCTGGTCGCCGTCGCAGCTCTCAGTGGTCGGTATCGTGCTCGTCGGCGCGTGGATGGTAGCGGCGTTCGTGGCCAGGAAGCAGTACGTCGAGAACCTGCGCGAGAGCATTCACCAGCATCGCGTCGATCACGAGCGCGCCTCCATGCCGGTGCTGGACCGCGACACGACGCAGCTGATCTCGTCGCGTCTCAAGGGCAACACGCGGGAGATTGCCTACGCGTTGAACCTGTTCGAGATCGCGCACGATCGCAAGGTGCACCCGGCGGTGCGCGGACTGCTGAGTCATGCCGAGCCCACCATTCGCCAACAGGCGATTCGGCTTCTGGCGAGGGCCGGCGACGCCACGGTGAAGGCCGAGGTCGAGCAGCTCGTGAAGGACCCGCACCTCGAGGTCCGCACGGAAGCGTTGCTGTACCTCACGGCGCTCGATCAAACCGATCCGCTGCAGCGCATCGAGCAGCTGGGTGATTTCGAAGATTTCTCGATTCGTGCCGCGGTGGTCGCGTTCCTGGCGCGGCCGGGACGGTCGCAGAACCTCGAGGCCGCGAAACTGTTGCTCGCGAAGATGGCGGAGGAACCCGGCGAGCCGGGTCGCCGCACCCGGCTGGAAGCGGCGCGCCTGCTGGCGATTCTTCCCGACGCGTTCGAGCGAGAGTTGCGCCTGCTGGTCGAAGACGATGACGTCGAGGTCGCGCGTGCGGCGATTTCCGGCGTTGGCACGCTGAAGAAGCGATCGCTCGTCGGCGTGCTGGTCGAGCAGCTGTCCGACCCCGCTCTGCACGAAGTCACCGTCGCTGCGCTCGCCAAGTTCGGCGATCGTACCGTCGGCACGCTCCGCGACTACCTGACCGATCCGGAGATCCGCGCCGAGGTGCGGCGCGAGATTCCCAAGGTGCTGCAGGCGATCGGGTCGCGCGCGGCGCACGCCGTCCTCGTGGAAACGGTGCTCGATCGCGACGTGGTGCTGCGGTACCACACCATCTCCGCCCTGAACCGGCTTGGGCAGGCGCATCCCGATCGCACCACCGACTCGAAGCTGATCGAGTCGGTGCTGGCCGCGGAAATCATGGGCCATTACCGGTCCTACCAGGTGCTCGGCACGCTCGCGGGCGTGATGGACGATCCGTCCAGCCCGATCGAGCATGGCTTGCGCGAGTCGATGGAGAAGGAGACCGAGCGGATTTTCAGGCTGCTCAAGATTCTCTATCCGCAGTACGACATGCACAGTGCGTACGTGGGATTGCAGTCGGTCGATCCGGTCGTGCACGACAACGCCACCGAGTTCATGGACTCGGTGCTGCCGCCCGAGGTGCGCGCGCTGGTGATTCCGCTGTTCGATCGCGACGTGACGGTCGCCGATCGGATCGCGATGGCCAACCGCATCCTCGGCTCGTCCCTGGGCGATCGCGAGGAGGCCATCGAGATCATGGCGCAGAGCGACGATCCGTGGCTGCGGGCGTGCGCGGCCTACGCGATGGGCGAAATGCGCCTGACGCGGTTCGCGGCCAAGCTCGACGACTGGTCCCGGGAAGGGACGGACCCGCTCCTGCGCGCCACGGCCGTCGATGCGCGCGAGAAGCTTCGCCACGCCGCGACCGCCAATGCCGGCGTGGACGCCCTGTCGAGCTGAAGGGGAACCTCGAGCTGAAAGGGAACCTGCTTCACTTTCCCGAAAAAATACGAAATGCGTAAAAGTCGGTCATTCGACCGCTTACGCAAACCGTAAGAAACACGAAAAGTGAAGCAGGTTCCCTTTTAGCGGGGACCGAGGGCTTCGGCGGCGGGGGAGTCCGGCCACTTCGGCACCGGGCGCGCCACATAGCCGGCGTGCGCCAGGCGACCCTGGAACAGCGCGATCTGCGAGGCGGCAAACTGCAGCCGCACAATCACCCTTAGCACGATATAGATCTGGCCGATAGCGAAGGCGAGCACGTCCTGCTCCGCGCCGGGAGCGGCGAGGTAATAGAGGCCGATCACCAGGAGAAACAACACGGCGTTCAGTGCGTACAAGCCAATCGCCGCGCCTGGATGCCGGCGCACGAACCGCCAGCCTGCAGCCACGGCGCCGATCATGCTGCGGCGATCCTCGACCACGGCGCGGACCTTCGCGTAATCGACGATCAGGTTGACGAGCAGTACCGGCGCCAGGAACGCCGCATACAAACCCACGCGGTAGAAAAACGCCGCGCGCTCGTCGGTGAGGCCTTCGATGACCGCGGGATAGACCCGATCGAACAGCCAGCCGTGGTACGGGACGAACAGTACCCAGTACACCGCGGTCGCGATGATCGCCAGTCGCAGGAAGCGAGCCGCGTAGATCCCGCACGCGGAAAAAAATGCGCCAGCACCGATTGAGCGATCGCGGGCGAGACGGTCGAGCACGCCGCCGGCCAGGAACAGCGACACCAGCATGTGCACTGACACCGCAATCCCGATCACCAGCGGCAGCCCCGGCAGATCCACGACGGTGCTGAGGTTCTTCATGACCGCGGCAAAGCCCAGGATCGCCGGCACGAAACTGACGCCCACGCCCGAGGTCTGGGCCAGGAACTCGTTCCACCAGTCGAAATCCACGCCTTTCGCCACCGACTCCGCCACCACGCTCGCGCCGAGGTGATCGCCGATCAGCGCCTGCAGCATCATGGCGAACGGCAGCGCGACCAGCACCGTGGCCAGCCACACGCCGATCACGAGCCACGGGGCGTGCTTGACGCGCATCAAACCGTCGACAAAGGCGTCAAAAAATCCTGCCGCGCCGGAGCCTGGGCGGAGGCGGGTCATACGAGGAACGCGCACGTCATCAGCAGATCCTGCAGCCAGATCATCCAGCGCAGCGACCACCTGGTTGCCGCTTTGTCGTTCACCGGCGCCAGCGTCTTGCTGTTGTTGGTGAACTGGGTATCGAGCAGCAACACGCGCTCCGGATCGATCTGCGCCGACACGGCGCGCGCCGGGCGATCGTAGGAAAAATTCTGCCAGCGCGACCGGCCGTCCCATCGCTCGCGTTCCTGGTGGCCGTCGCTGAACGTGACCAGCACATCCACGGGGAACTGCCCCGCCCCCAGCCGCCGCGCCACGACCGTCGTGCGATACAGCTTGTCGAGCGTCTGGTTGTCGAAGCCCATCGTGTCGTTCAGGCCCCGCCATGCGATGTGCTCGCTTGCGATGCGCTCGATGCTGTAATCGAAGGTGTGGGAATTCTCGTAGGCCTGCTCGATGAACCACTTGTGGTCCTGGCCCGTCACCTCGTCCAGGACCGCCCAGAAATCGTCGGGCACCGGGTGCTTGAACTGGAAGCGCGTGAAGAACGTTGCCAGCACGCGCTGCATCACTTCCCACGAATGCAGGCGCTCGAGCGTGTGCAGCATCAGCGCCGCCTTGTGGTACGACAGGTTCTGGTGCGTGCCGGGCCACAGCAGGTAGGTCGGCGTGCCCATCGGATCGCGGTCCGGGTTGCGCCGGAAGGCGTTCATCCAGTTCGTATCGGTGGCCCGCTTGAGCGCGATGTCGCGGTATTGCCACGGAATGAAGTCGCCGAAGAATCGCTCGACCAGGTAATTGGGCTGGAACGCAATTGCCTGCAGGCGTGAATCGGCGTACTCGTTGATGCCTTCGTCGAGCCACGCGTGCAGGGCTTCGTTGTTGGCCACCATGCCCTGCCACCACTGGTGGCCGGTCTCGTGAATCACCACGTACTCGGGATCGTTGCTGTTCGGGGGCGACAGCCAGCGCGTACCGCCGGTGAAGATCGTGGGGTACTCCATGCCGGCCGCATCGCTCTGGAACGCCGGATCGACGATGGTGAGCGACGAGTACGGATACGGGCCGAACCACTCTCCGTAGTAGCGCAGCGTGGCTGCGGCGGCGTTGAAATGCCGATCGGCCAGGTGCGCGTGCTCCGGCTGCAGCAGGAGCCGCATCTCGACTGGAGGCAAGCCGGCCTGCTCGAAACGCTGCGTGCGTTCGAGGAAGTCCGGGCTCGTCGTCCACGCGAAGTCGTGCACGTTGTCTTGCACGAAACGGTAGGTCACCTGGTTTCCCGATGGTGTGCGCGACTGTTCGACGCCGGTGGCGCCCACCAACCATCCAGATGGCACGGTCATGCGCACGTCGTAGGCACCGAAGTCCGAGAAGAACTCAGCGTTCGCGAAGAACTGGTGCGACTCCCACCCACCGTCGCCGAATACGCCCAGCTTCGGGAACCATTGCGATACGAAGAAGAAATTGCCGATCGCGCCCGTGCGATCGAAATTGCGCGGAAAGCGGCCGGTCCAGTTCACGCGCAACCGCACGGATTCGCCCGGCTTCACCGGGATCGGCAGGTCGGCCGCGGCCAGCGAGCGATCGTCGCGGTTCTGATCGTCAGGCGAGATGTGCCGGAAACGCGGCAACGGCACCTCGCTGCCATCCGGCGCGAAGTAGGTCAGCGACGTCACGTTGGTGTAACCGAAGTCGCTCTCCGGTGCCGAGCCGAGGGCGTTGTCGCCGGCCAACTGGCGCTGCTTCAGCCACGTCGAGTTCGTGTTCCGGAACGCGTTCCAATACAGGTGGAGACGGATCGAGAAGGCCGGGATGACGCCGGGGTTCCGCCACGTGATGATCTCGGAGCCGGTCAGCGTGCGCGTGACCGGATCCAGGGTGACGTCGATGTCGTAGCTTGCGGTGCGGGGCGGCGCGCCGACCTGGGTGGCGGGCGGTGTCGTGCTAGCGGGCGCCGGGCCCTGGCCCGCGATGCGAGCCGAGGCAGCCAGAAACGTGACGGCCAGGGCAAGGGCGCCGGCGGCGGCGATGGCGTGTCCGGGAAGTCCGTTTCTGTCTGCCACCGCCGTTCATCGTATCTCGTTTTCTACAGGGAGTGAGGACCACTCGGACCACCGGCGTGCCCGCCGAAGCCGCGCGAAAAAAGCCGCCGGCGAAGGCGGGATATAATCCTCAGTTCCTATGGCTATTCGTGTGTTGATGTATGGGCTTGGCCCCATCGGAGCCGCCGTCGCGCGGCAGGTGGCGTCACGGAAGGGGTTTCAGATCGTGGGCGCGGTCGACATCGACCACGCCAAGATCGGTCTCGACCTTGGGCAGGTCATCGGCCTCGACAGGAAGCTGCGGGTGCGCGTGACCAATGATGCGCTCGGTGCCATCAAGAACGGCAAGCCCGACGTCGCGGTGCTGTGCACGAGCTCGTCGCTGAAGCAGGTGATGCCGCAGATCGAGACGATCCTCAAGAAGAAGGTTGCGATCGTCTCGACCACGGAAGAACTGTCGTACCCCGTTGGCAAGAACCGCGCGCTCGCGAAGAAGATCGACGCGCTGGCGAAGAAGGCGAAGGTCGCCGTCGTCGGCACCGGCGTCAACCCGGGCTTCGCGATGGATGCGCTGCCGATCACGCTCACCGGCATCAGCGAGCGCGTGGACAGCATTCGCGTCGATCGCATTCAGGACGCGCGCACGCGGCGGCTGCCGTTCCAGCAGAAGATCGGTTCCGGCCTCACCACCCAGCAGTTCGCACACAAGGTCAAGGACGGCAGCGTGCGCCACGTCGGCCTCGCCGAGAGCGTGACGATGATCGCCGACGCGATGGGCTGGAAGCTGGACAAGGTGACCGACGAGATCCACCCCAAGATCGCCGATCAGGCGGTCGAGAGCGAGTTGATCGCCGTCGATCCGGGTTACGTGTGCGGCATCATCCAGGACGGCGTCGGCTACGTGAAGGGCAAGCCGCTGGTCACCCTGCACATGGAAGCGTATCTCGGTGCGCCGGAGTCGTACGACGCGGTGATTGTCGAAGGCAACCCGCGCATCTCGCAGAAGATCTCCGGTGGCCTGCACGGCGACGTCGCCACGGCGTCGATCACCGTCAACAGCATCCCGAAGATCCTGCGCGTCACGCCCGGCTTGCGGACGATGGCCGACATGCCGATTCCGAGCTGGTTCGGCGGGTAGCTCCCGCGGCTAAAGCCGCGGGCCATAGAGAGAAAGCCGCGGGACGTACTGAAACGCCTCCCGTATGTTGAACACCACATGCAGGAGATTCCATGGACATCGACCAGGCGATTGCCACGCAGCTCGCCAACATCGAGAAGCGGACCGGCAAGACCCTCGCGCAGCTCACCAAGATCGTCAGGAGCAGCGGGCTCACCAAGCACGGTGAGCTCGTGGCCATGCTGAAGGAAGACCTGGGCATGGGCCACGGCGACGCCAATACCCTCGTCCACCACGCGCTGAAATCCGACGGCGCGTCGGCCGCAGCCGCGACCGGGAAGAGCGGCGGCGACGTGCTCGACGAGATCTATACGGGACCCAAGGCGGCGCTCAGGCCCATCCACGACGCGGTCATGGCGGCGGTCGACAAATTCGGCCCGTTCGAAGTGGCCCCGAAAAAGGGCTATGTCAGCCTCCGCGGCAAGAAGCAGTTCGCCATGATCGGCCCTGCCACCAACACGCAGGTCGAAATCGGCCTGAACATGAAGGGCGTGAAGGGCACGTCCCGCCTGATTGAGCAGAAACCGGGCGGCATGTGCCAGTACAAGGTGCGCCTCAGCGACAGGTCGGATGTCGACAAGGAACTGCTCGGGTGGATTCGGCAGGCTTACGACGGCTCGATTTAAACTGAGAGGGATGGTTCACAACCTGACTCGCCGTCGCGGGTGCGCGAAGGCGGCTCGTCGACGGGTATTCGCCGCAGCGGCCTCGGCGTTGCTGATGGTCAGCGTGTCGGCGACGATCGCACAGCGGAAGGGCGTGTTCGAGCAGTCGCTCAACCACCCGGCCATCAAGTACAGCACCACCGATGGCGACACCATCGTCGATCGGTTGAATCGCAAGCTCGCCGACGGATCGGCGACGCTCGCGTTCGACGAGAAGACCGGCTACCTCAAGTCGGTGCTCGACCTGCTGAAGATCCCGGTGGAGTCGCAGGTGCTCGTCTACACGCAGACCAGCCAGCAGGCGCGGCACATCACGATGACCAACCCGCGCGCCGTCTACTTCAACGACGAAGCCGCGGTCGGTTACATCCGCGGCGCCGGGATGCTGGAGATTGTCGCGCAGGATTCCGCGCTCGGCTCGATTTTCTACGTCATTCACCAGGAGACGAACGCGGCGCGGCGCTTCGGCCGCGAGCAGCAATGCCTGCGCTGTCACCTGTCGTGGGACACGCTGGGCGTGCCCGGCATCAGCGTGCTCAGCACGTTCCCGCGGACGAGCGAGCGCGACTACGCCAACGGCTTCTTCGTCGATCATTACCGGCCGATCCAGGAACGGTGGGGCGGTTGGTACGTCACCGGCAAGCGCGTGCCGGCGCGGCACATGGGCAACCTGCCGCTGATCATGGCGAAACCCGTGGACGCGCCGCCGCCGGCGCGCGTGTCGATGGAGGGGCAGTTCGATCTCACCGGCTATCTCACGCCGTACAGCGATGTGGTGGCGCTGATGGTGCTCGATCACCAGGCGCACTTTACGAACCTGGTGACGCGCGCCACCTGGGAAGCGCGCGTCGGCGACGAGCTGCGCATCGCCGAGGCCGCCGAGACGCTGGCCGACTACATGCTGTTCGTCGACGAAGCGCTCATCGCGGATGGACCGATTGTCGGCTCCTCGGGCTTTGCCGAGGTCTTCGTCGCGCGTGGGAAGAAGGACGGGAAGGGCCGCTCGCTACGCGAGCTCGATCTGAAGACGCGCCTGCAGAAGTATCCGCTCAGCTACATGAT
>JALDXK010000067.1:0-15502 GCA_032155105.1 Acidobacteriota bacterium | reverse complement strand
GCGCGTCGCCGCTCAACCGTCTTCTCGCGGCGAATTTTCACAGCTACCTGCACGACGATCTGCTGGTCAAGGCGGATCGGATGTCCATGGCCAACTCGCTCGAGGCCCGCTCGCCGTTCCTCGATACCGCGCTCATGGAGTACGTTGCGACGTTGCCATCCCGGTACAAGCTCGATGGCACCTCCACGAAGGCGATCCTGCGCGAGGCCTTCGCCGATCTGATTCCTGCCGAAGTGATGAGTGGACCGAAGAAAGGATTTGGCGTACCGCTCGACGGTTGGTTCCGCAGCGAACTGCGAGACTATGTCCGCGACGTCCTGTTGTCGCCGTCGGCGGGCCTGAGGACCTTCGTTGACCAGGAGTACGTCCGGTGCCTGGTTGACGATCACCTGGCGCAGCACGCCAATCACGGTCACCGCCTGTGGACGTTGTTGACGTTTGAACGCTGGCTGAACGCGTTGCCCGGCTGGACGCGCCCCTCGTGACCCTTTCAGCCCCGCTTCCCGCATTCGTCACCGCGTTCCTCATCGCCCTGGCGCTGATTCCGGTGATGCGCATCGTCGCGATGCGTGCCGGCATGGTCGCGCATCCGCGCAACGATCGCTGGCATCGGCACACCGTGCCCATGCTCGGCGGTGTCGGCATCGCCCTCGCGACGATGTTCTCCGCGGCCTGGTCCGGCACCGCGACCGGCCACCCGGTGCTGCTCGCCACGGCCGGCTTCATCTTCGCGGTCGGCCTCGTCGACGATGTGCTGCAGGTCAAGCCGTTCACGAAACTGATCGGGCAGATCGCCGTGGCGTCGGTATTGGTGTACTTCGATTACCGCCTCGGGTGGGTGGACTCCCGGCTTCTCGACAGCATGCTGACGATGGTCTGGATCGTCGGGCTGACCAACGCGTTCAACCTGCTCGACAACATGGACGGTTTGTGCGCGGGGACGGCGCTGGTGGTGTCGGTGGCGCTGCTCGTCGGCCTGACGACCGGCGCCACACGAGAGGTGGCGTCCGCGGAGGTGGTGTATCTCGCGGCGCTCGCGGGCGCGGCGCTCGGCTTCCTGGTCTACAACTTTCCGCCGGCGTCGGTGTTCATGGGCGACTGCGGCAGCCTCTTCCTCGGGTTCAGCCTGGCTGCGCTCACCCTCAGCAACGAAGGTGTCCGCGGCAGCCGTTCGGACGTCTTGTCGGTGATCGCCGGTCCGGTCTTTGTGCTGCTGCTCCCGATTTTCGACACTACTCTCGTCACCGTGATGCGCGTGCTGTCGGGCCGGTCACCCGCGGTCGGCGGCCGCGATCACTCGTCGCACCGGCTGGTGGCGATCGGGCTCTCCGAGCGTACGGCGGTATTCGTGCTCTGGTCGATCGCCGCCATGGGCGGGGCGATCGGGGTGACCGTGCGCAGCGCGGCCCAGGGTTTCTCCGTCCTGGTCGGGGGCCTGTTCGCGATTCTGATCGGACTGTTCGCCGTATATCTGTCGCGCGTCCGTGTCTACGACACGGCCCCGGCCGTCAACGTCGCGGCAGTGACGCCGCTCGAAGGCGAGTTGATGTACAAGCGGCGCGTGCTCGAAGTGCTGATTGATTTCTGCGTGATCAGCGGCTCCTACTACGCGATCAACAGCTCCTACTACGACCGTGAGGCGTATCTCGCCAACGCCGAGTTCTTCTACAGCACGCTTCCGCTCGTCGTGGCGTCCCAACTGATCGCGTTCTTTGTGGTGGGCGTGTACCGTGGAGTGACGGAACCGCCCGCGCGTCGGCTGGCTGCGCTCGTCGGCGCGGGCGCGCTGGTCGGCGGCATCGGCGTGTATGGCGTGCTGACGTTCCTCGATGGCGTGCCCGCCGACACGCCGCGCATCCTCGCGATGCATTCAGCGCTGCTCACCGTCCTTGTGGTGACGGCCCGGGCGATCGAGAGGTGGTTGGCCGCCAGGTTCGGCTACCGGTAGCCTTCGCCCCACCACATCGAGCAGCGCCACCGCCACGAAGGCGAACATCAGCGGCTGCACGGTCACGGTGTAGCGCATGTTCGTCAGCACGAAGCAGATCGTCAACGGCACGTAGACGATCGGCACCACCAGCCACAGCAACGCCGACCGTTGCCGCCAGGCGACGAGCACACCCCAACCGAACGTCAAGAGATAGGTCAGCGACAGCACGGTGCCGGCGGTGTAGGCGAGCCGCCCGGCCTCGAACTGTTGCGTGGTTGCGACATCATTGCTGCCCCTGATGATGAACAGGCGAACAGTGCGATACGCGGACGCCAGCGCGAAGCCGATCGGGTCGCGACCGATGTTGTCGAAGGCCAGCGCCGTGTATCTCGCCATGAAGTGCGGTTCGCGCCGGTAGAACACGTCGTTGGTGGCGACCGAATCCACATAGATGCACTCCCTGGGTCTGCTCGGGAGGTCGATCGACGTATGAGTTCGCCAGCGTGACACGAGCTCGCCGGCCATCCCTTCGCTCGCGAGCAGGTCGGTCTGCCGGCCGCTGAACGATTTCGGGACGGCCAGGCTCGTTCCGTCCACGAGTTGTAGCACCGCAGACTCCTCCGTAGCGGCCAGCTCGCGCAGAGGGGCCGCACCGCGCGCCTCTGGCAACAGGTACCCCAGCGCGGTGTTCAAGTCCTCCCGGGTGAACCTCCCGTCATGATCGAAATCCAGTCGCATCGAGGGTGGAGCTTCGCCCCACGCGAGATGGCGGGTGGCGCGGACGAGGTCGAAGAGGTCGAGTAAATCGTCGTGGACGTCGAGATCCGTGACATGTGCCTTGCTGACGAAGAACACGTACGGATTGGCGGCGCCGCCATGCGGCTGATAGAAGGTGGCGGCCGCGTTCCCCGCATTTGAAGGCCAGTCGATCTCGAGGTAGTAGTAGACAGTCGTGGGCGCGGCTTGCCCGGGAATTTCGAACGTCGCGGGCGTTCCCGCTCGCGAGGTCATCGGCAGGCGGCGTGGTTCGCGATCGCGGTCGGTCCAGTAGACGATCGACGCTACTTCGCCAGGTCGGTCCGTGCACGGTATGTACTGCATCGTCACGATGATTGGTCGCGCGTCGATGCTCGTGTAAGGAAACGGCGGCGAGGCAAAGATCGAACCCGGGTTGCTGGCGCGGCTTTCGAGGTAGGGCCCGGTCTGCAGCGTGCCGTACCACAGTTGCACACCGCCATGTGTGCTCGTGGGGAGGATCAGTCCGGTCAACCGGTAGTTGCGGATGATCCACGGCGTCTGCACGGCGATGACCGCGGCGAGAAACAGCGCAGCATCGGCCATGCGACGCCGGGAGCGGTTGCGCCACCAGTAGATGGCCGCCGCAATGAACGGCAACAAGACAAGGTTCGGGCGGAACTGCGGCGCAATCCCGAACAGGACGCCGCTGCCGAGCAGCGCGGCCCGGCTTCCGGATTGCTCCGCCCGCAGCCACAACAGCAGCGCGGCGAGAAACAGCACCGTGCACACCGCGTCGGACGACTGCGTGGACGCGTAGACCGTGTTGAACGAGAGCACGCCGATGAGGAGCGCCGCGAGGGTCGCGGTGCGTTTGTCGCTGAGCATCGCCACGATGCCGTAGAGCAGCAGCGGTACGAGCGCGTTCAACACGACCTGCGCGGTCAGCGGAATCCAGACGTGTTCGCCGAACACGACATAGAACGCCGCCGCGAAGTACGCGTATCCCCACGGCACGTCGGTGGTGTTGAACGGCTCACCGCGCGCCAGCTCTCGCGAGAGCGTGTGATACGCGTCGATGCCCTGCCAACCCCACGGATGAGGGGCCCACACGTAGACGAACACGAGTCCCAGGACGAGGGACGACAGGCAGGCGGCAGCTACGGAGTAGCGCGACGCCGTCAGGCGCTCGAGCACGTCGCGCATCAAGCTTTCGTGGCGCCTGGCAGGTCAACGGGGCAACCGATGCCCGGACCGCCGGCCGCGGTGAATCCGCGGCTCTCTCCCGAGGGCCATGCGCTGATCCAGAACGCAAACAGGCGTCCACGCGTCAACGCAAAACGCAGGCGCAGCGGACGGCCAGCAACTGCCGCGAGGTTGCCGGAGGTCCACCGCAACGGAGCACGCGTGGCGTTCCCGGTGACCGGCACGCTCGACTCCCGCTCGAACGACGGGATCACCCGGCCCTGCTCGTCGAGTACCTCGGCCCGCAGTTCACCGCCTTCCACATCGGCGTTGACGAACAGATGGGCGCCGGTGAACGTGATCGGCCGCGTGGTCAACAGGCCGATAGATCCGGAGCCGCGCCGGCGGACCCGCCAGTCATCGGTATTCCAGTCCATCGATGCAAACCCGTCGCGCCGCAGCGTGGCCAGGCCGGTCGAGCACTCGCCGGGACGATCCGTGCCAGGGTCGCCTTTGCGGCCGCTCACGTAGAAGTACAACCGATCGCCGACCACCAGGCAGCCCCCGCCGGCGGATTGCACGTTCGCCCAGTTCCAGCTGCCGATCGTTTCCGAAACGCCGAGAAAGGACTGTCGATCCGGACGGTCCCAGTGGAAGCCATCGCGGCTGAACCCGGTGGTAATCTCGTTGATCTTCTCGCGGTAGGGCGTCTCGCCGCGCCAGACCGAGAACAGCCCGAGGATCAGGCTTTCATACGCCACGCAGTCGAGGTTATAGAGCTCCGGCGGTGACTGCATGCCGGGTCGCGCCCAATCCTTCGCATCGGCTTTCACCCAGGCCACTGAGTCACGACCCGGCGACGTTCCACCGGCACCGAACTCCGATGATTCCCAGTACGCGCGGTACCGCCCGCTGATCGAACTCTCGAACTGCGTCGCGCGCAGGCTGAACACCCAGACTTTGCGGAACGGGTTGTAGAAGAACGTCGAACGGTCGAGCGCGCGCCCCCAGGTGCCGATCGGCGTCCACTGAATGCCGTCCGGCGATCGGTAGAGCAGGAGCGAACCGTCGTACCAGAAACACATCTTGAAACGCTGGGCACCGTCCGCGTCTGGATCCAGCCAGACTGTGCTGGAATCGCGTTGCTGGCGAAGCACGATGTTGGTTCCCTTCACCACGCCCCAGTCCGGCCGTTCCCACCGAACGCCGTCATGCGACACGGCGAGGCACGTGGCGCCGCCGTAGCCGGCCATGTACCACATCTTGAAGACGCGGTCCCGCGGGTCGTAGAACACGCCATCGCTGTAGACCATGGCGGACGCGTTCTCAGGCCGGCCGCTATCGCGCGCCAGTGGCTCGGTGCGCTCCCACTGTGTGGTCGGCGCCAGTATCGGATTGGCGGCGTGATACTCGGGGCGATGCCACGTGCGCGTCAGGGTGGTCTGCTCGATCAGGAAATCATCGACGAACAACTGGCGGCCGATGTCGACGGGGATCACCGCCGGCGGATCCAAGAGGTACGGCGGCCGCACCGGAAACTCGTCAGGATACGTGCGCGCGGGAGGCCAGGGTGAACCGAGCGTGATGCCGTTGTAGAGGATCTGCGGCGACGGCGCGGCCACGAGCCGGCGGCCGACGGTGCCGCCAAACACGCCGCTGGCAAGCGCGGCACGGATGAATGAGCGTCGTGAGATCAATGCCTCGTTGTACTATACAACCACGGTGCAATGTGGACGGCGAGCATCCGCGTTCGTGCTAGCGGCCTGCGTGACCAGCGTCGGCGCAGCCACAGGGTTTCAGGATCTGGCGGACGACGCGGTCGCAGAACTCCACGCCCTGGTGCGCGATCCGCAGCGCAGCGTTGCAGGCATCACCACCGGCACGACACCTCCCGTAGAAATTGTCGTCAACGTCGCGCGCGAATCGAGCGCCGCGGAGCGGCTGGGTACCATCACGGTGGCGGCATTGAGGCTGCTCGATCAATGGTTCGGTCCGTACCCGGCGACGCGTCTCACGGTCGTTGAAGTCCCCTGGAGCAGCGCGCACGCGGGCGCCTCCTATCCTGGCCTCGTGGCGACGCGACAGCGCTGGCTCGCGCCGGTTCGCGACGTCACCGCCGAGCGGTTTCTGATCGCGGCCTTGACGCGCCAGTACTGGCAGCGCCGCCCCTCGGACCCGTCGTTCGTGGAGGGCGTGGTGCTGTATTCGGCGGCGCGCGCGATTCACGAGCTGCTCGGTGGCCGCAACTTTGCGACGCAGCCGGCGTTTGGCGGCTTCGTCTCGTATCCGATTCGGTCGCTCCAGCTGTCACCGAACATGCTGCAACTCGGCCCGCGGCTGCGTGACTTCGAAGAGGTCAATCATCCTTGGGCGGCCCCATGGCGTGCGGCGTCGGCCGAGCCGGGTGGCGTGGCCGAGCGCGTTGCGCTGGCGCTGCATACGCTGGAACGACTTGTCGGTTGGCCAGTGGTGCAGCAGGCGCTGGCTGAGCTCTGGCGATCCGAAGATGCCGCGATCGGTGCGGACGCGCTCGAGCGGATCATCCACGTGCAGTACGGCATCGATCTGTCGTGGTTCTTCCGCGTTGCCCTGGCGCCTGATACCGACATCGACTACGCGATCGAGCAACTGTCCACCACGCGCAGCGCTGAACAACCCGGTGTGTACGAGACCGTGGTGACCGCGCGCCGTGTCGGCAGCATGCCGGTGGGTGGGACATCGCCGTCGCGCGATCAGCCGAGTGCGAAAACGGTGCCGCTCAGCGTCAAGTTCGCTGATGGCAGCGAGGCCCTCGAGTATTGGGATGGCCGCGCAGCGTCTGTCCAATTCGCTTACGACAGCCGGTCGCCTGCGGTGTCTGCCTCGATTGATCCGATGCTGGTGCTGTTGCTCGACGACAATCGCGAGAACAACTCGAAGCGACTCGCCGCTCCGGCGACCGATCCGACGGGGGCTCGACTGGCCCTCCACTGGTTCATCTGGCTCCAGGACCTCATGCTGTCGTCCATGTCGTTGGTCTCATGAGGGCCTTGCGCTGATGCGACCCGCGTTACGTGCGCTCGCGCGAGGGGGGGTGACCGTACTCGCCGCGCCGCACCTTGTCGTGCTCGTGCTGCTCATCACCATGATGACCGCAGCGCCGTTCGGGGTCTGGCTCGGCACACGATTGCAGCAGTCGTTAGCCGGTCAATCGCTGGGGCCGACCGAATCGGCCGAAATCGATCCGGAATGGTGGTTCGAGTTCCGTCGCCATGCCACCGGGCTCGAAGCCACGTTCACGCCCGCCATCGTCGGATTCGCCGCGCCGTTGAGCAACTTCAGCGCGATTCTCGACGGCACGGCGCCGCCGCCAGCCGTGGTTGTGCCTGTGGTGCTGGCCATGATCGTCTGGGCCTTTCTATGGGGCGGCCTGCTGCACCGTTTTGCGCACGGGCCTGCATCGATACGGATATTGCTGTCGGCGGCTCTGCATTGGTGGTGGCCATTTGTGCTGATTGCCGTGGCGGCAGCGATCGCGCAGTTGCTCCTCTATGTCACCGTGCATCCGCTATTGTTTGTGCCGGTCCTGGGCGCACTGGTTCCGGCCGACGCGTCGGAGCCGTTCGCATTCGCCGCGCGCGTGGCGATGTACGTTGCCTTCGCCTCATTCCTGGTGCCTGTGCTCCTCGTCGCCGACTACGCGCGTGCGTTCGCGGTGGTGACCGGCCAGCGAAGTGTTCGCGCGGCGCTGGCGGAGGCACTTCGGTTCGTCCGGCAATGCTTCGTGCCGGTCGTGACGCTCTATCTTGCTGCCGGATTGCTGTTCGTGTTGCTGCTGACGGTGTACGGGATGTCCGAAACCTACGGCGGGTCGCGGTTGGGCGGATGGCGCGCCATCGCCATCGGGCAGGCGTATATTCTCGCCCGGCTGACCCTCCGCCTAATCACGGGCGCGTCCGAGGTGCGGCTGGTGCAACAACTCGGTACGAATCGCGCAGTGACGGCGACCGGCAATCAAAGCCTGTAGACAGCGGGATCACCGCGGCAGGCGCTCGAAGATCACCGCCGATGGCCGGTTATCGACATCAAAAATCTCGCGCCGCACGCGCCACGCGCCGCTGGTCTCGAGCGCTTCGATCACGTGGCTGACCTTGTAAGTGACGAGCAGCGTTCCGGGCGGCGCATCGGCCAGCGCCTGCGGCTCGGGCTCCACGTACTTCGTCCGCGCGAGCATGTCTTCACGGCGATGCTTAATCAGGTAGAAGCGCCATTTCGATCCAACATCATCCAGATCGCGGCTGAAATACACGGCTGGTAGATCCGGCGCGTTGAGGAGTTCGTCTGCGACATGCACGAAGGCGATCGAGTCGTAGTAGAACGCCGAGCGAAGCTTGTAATGGGTGAAGTAGTCCCGGTACACGTAGGTGAACTGCGCCACCGACATCAGAATCAGGGCCGCGAGCAGCGGTCGATGAATGGCGCGAGGGAGGCGCGCCGCCAGCGTCACGCCCACCGCCGCGATCAGCGCCACGAAGATGAGAGCGCAAAGGGCGCGTTGCACCATCCCGATTTCCCCGGCGAACGCGGCCGGCAGCGGCGCCAGGAGCAGTCCGGCCACCAGCAACGGCGCGATGGGCCGCCACCGGCGATCTGTCCACATTACGAAGAGTCCGGCGGGCAACAGGATTGCGACCGGCAAGAGCACCACGCCCGAACGTCCCAGCGAAGTGGTCGGAACGGGACCGCCGGTCACGAACAGCACGCGCGGATCGAACAGGCTCGCGTAGGCGCGCAACCGTTGTGCCCACAGCTCCGGACCCAGCAGTCGCTGACTTTCCGAGGTGATGCTGACGGCGACCGCGTCTTGCGACGACTGGTAGCGGCTCAACGTGTCGCGCAGCATCTCCGGATGCCACATCAGCCACGCGAACATCGGCAGCAGCGGGGCGGCGAACGCGGCGGTGGTCCACGCGACAACGCGAACGCGATCCGGCCGGCCATCTCCGAGCAACGCCATCCATGTGATCGCGAGACAGCACGGCATGAAGATCCAGGCCGCGATGTAGCTGTAGAAGCCGATGCCGAGGAGCAGTCCCGCGGCGATTGCAAACCAGGCGCGCCCGTTGTCGAGGTAGACGAGGAGACACCACAGCCAGCCAAGCACGAACGGCAGCGGCAGTACGTAATCGAGGGCCTGACGTCCGAGCAGGAGCATGGTCGGTGAGGTGGCGATCACGGCGGCCCCGATCGCGGCCAGCCGCGGCTGCTGCAGCATCCGCAACGCGACCTGGTAGGTCATGAACGGAATCAGGACGCCCGCAATCAACGCCGTCGGCAGACGCAGCGTCAGCTCGGTAAGCGGCAAGAGACGGAGCTCGAGCGCCGTGAGATAGAAGAGCATCGGTTGATACCAGCGTGTCTTCAGGTCGTGCGGCTGTTGATCGCCTTGTGGATCCCAAAGATTGAAGAACAGCGGCAGGAACATGCCGTCCAGGTTGCGACCGTCGGTCGCGATCGCCTTGGCATGGACGGCGAAGTGCGCCTCGTCGCCGCCCAGGTAGACGGGAGCGTCGCCAAGACGCCCCGTGTAGAGGAAGGCACTCGCCAGCAACGCGATCAACAAGACGCGTCGCGGTATCGGGGTTGGCGTTGGCGTGTCGTCAGTCTGCATCGCGGCCACGCGCGAACCCAGGGCCGCCCGCGGCGGCAAACCCCCGGCTGCGGCCGCTGGGAGTGGAGCTGACCCAGAACGCAAACAGCCGCGCATCCGTCAGCAAGAAGCGGAACCGTACCTCCTGACCCACGATAGCCGCGAGCGACTCGGCACCATTCCAGTGCACCGGCAGCTTCGTGCCGTTGCCGCTGACGGGTACGCAGCGCGCTGCCGAGAACGGCTCGATCACGCGGCCAGCACGATCGAGCACCTCCACGCGAAGCGACCCGCCGGCAGTGGCGTTCACGAACAGATGACGTCCGGAGAATCGCAGCGGCCGCGTCGTGGCGCTCGGCGGCCTCGTCGAAATGGCTCTTGGCATCGCGACCGGCCAGGTATCGCTGAGCGAGGCGAACCCGTCCCTGCGCAGCGTCGCCAGTCCGGTGCTGCACACACCGGGCATCTGAGTGCCCGGCACTCCCTGCCGGCCGCTCACATAGAAGTACAGCTCGTCGCCCACGACGGTGCAGCAGCCCCCGGCGGACTGCACGTTCGCCCAGTTCCAGTCACCGCGCCGTTCAGACACTGCGATGAACGGCTCACGCCTTTCGCGCGACCAATGAAACCCATCGCGGCTGAATCCCACGCACAGGTCGTTGGGCTTTTCGCGATCACCTGCCTCGCCACGGTAGATGGTGAACAGGCCGAGCATTACGCTTTCATACGGCGCCGCGTCGAGATTGTAGAGTTGCGGCGCGGTGGCGTAGTCGGCGCGCTGGATGTCGGCGGCGTCGGCCCCGGTCCACGGCAGCGGCGACTCGGCGGTCCACCGAGTGCTGGCGAAGTGCGGTGATTCCACGTAGTGGCGGACCCGCTGCAGCGTGCCCGGCAGATCGTGTCGCAGGCTGAACACCCACACGTTGCGAAACGGGTTGCGGAACATCGTGCTGCGATCGCCGCAGGGGCCGGCCACGTCGCCGCCGCTCCAGTCAACGCCGTTTGACGAGACGTAGAGGTGCATCGCCTTGCTGGCGAACTCGTAGCTCGCCATCTTGTAACGCGCGCGCGCGTCGGGGTCGTCGTGATCGAGCCACACGGTGCTCGAGTCGCGATGGTGGCGCTTGACGACATTGGTGCCCGGCACCACGTGGAGTGCGGGCCGCCGCCACTCGATGCCGTCGCTCGACACCGCCAGCGCGGTGTGCTGCTGGTAGCCGCCCATGTACCACATCTTGAAGAGGCGATCCGCGGGATCGTAGAACACGCCGTCGCTGAACACCATGGCCGCCGCGCTCGGCGGGGTACCCGTCATTCGCGAATACGGATCGTCTCGCTCCCAGGACTGAGATGGGACGAGGACCGGGCTCGCAGGGTGATAGGTAGCGGCGTGGAACGTCCTATGGAGCGTCGATTCTTCGATCAGGAAATCGTCGACGAACAATTGCCGGCCGATGTCGATGTCGATCACGGGAGGTGGCGACGCCACGTACGGCGGGCGTTGCACCTCGCGCGACACCGCATGGCGGCGCGGCGGCCATGGCGACGGCAACCGGATTCCGTTATAGAGCTGTTCTCGCGCGCCGGTCTGTGCGCGCGTGGCGGAAGGAGAGACAAGTGCGGCCGTGGCGGCGGCGAGAAAGGCCCGTCTCGTGACGCCATCTGGATGCCGAACCACCGACGACTATACTAGCGCAATGGCTTCGTCCACTCGTGCGCGACAGTCACGCACGTTTGAGACAGGGCCCTCCGCACCCTGGTGGCCGGTTTGGATCGCCGCGCTGATTCGCGTGAGCGTGTGGCTCGTGATGCCGGCGCGGTTCGCCTCCGACGAGGACAGCTATTACCAGGTGGCCACGCAGCTGCTCACGACCGGTGAGCGCGATCTGTTCTGGCCGCCGCTCACCGGCTGGCTGATCGCGGCGGTGAGGCTGCTGCCAGGCGCCGACTCCGTGGCAGCCACACGACTGGCGTGGCTCGTCATGGATGTCGGGTGCGTGATGCTGGTGCGGATCCTCGCCATGCGGGTCGCTCGCACCGTGTCCGCCGGTGCGCATGCGCGCCGCCTTGCCGCGCTGATGACGCTCGGCTACGCGGTGTACCTGCCGGCAATCTCTTTCTCACAATTTGCAACCTCGGAGATACCAGCGCTGCTTCAGGTGCTGGTGATTCTCGTGCTGTTGACGACGCCGGCGGTGGGCACGTGGTCGTACGTCGCGGCGGGCGTCCTCGCCGGCACGCTGGTGCTGACCAGGCCGAGCCTGCTGCCATTGATGGTGACTCTGCCGATCGCCGTCGTGGCCACACGATCCTGGCAATCGTTTCGCGACGCACTGGCGATCGTGCTGAGCGCCAGCGCCGTCATCGGCGGATACCTCGTCTGGAACTGGGAGCACTCCGGCGAACTGTCGATCGGACGCAACAGCGCCTACAACCTCTATATCGGGAACCGCGACATGTACGGCGAAGATCTGAACTTGCTCAGCCCGGCGGCCACGGCTGAACAAATCGAGTTCCGCCGGCAGATGTGGAGCGGGGAGCTCGTCTACCCGACGCAATCCCCCGCGGAGCTGCAGCGAGAAGCTCTCAGATGGATCGCGGAGCATCCGGCGACATTCGCCCGCCGGTCCGTGGGCCGGCTCGCTCGTGTCTTCGTGCCGCGGACGGATGTGCTCGAACTTGCCGGCGGTGAGCAGCGGACAGGGATCTTCACCGCCGTACCGTTGTCACTCCTGGCTGTGGCCAACCTGCAGTGGACCTGCGTGTTGTTCGGCGGGCTGCTCGGCCTCGGCGTGATCTATCGATCCGACCGCGCGCTCGGCGCGCTTTTTCTCGCCACCATCGCCGGCAGCGTGGCCTTGTGCCTGATCGCTATTTCCAAGCCCCGGTATTCCTTTGTCTTCGATCCGGTGCTGATCCTGGCAGCGGGCGCGTTCGTCACCGCGCCCCGTGCGGCCTGGCGCAACTTGTCGCTCGGCGGCCGCATCGCCGTCGGTGTTTCGGTGGTGTTCCTGTTGTGGGCCTGGATCGCGTGGACGATCTTCGCCGTCACATCGCGCGTCGCTCCGTGACCACGCGCTAACCGATCGTAGAGGCGGACTTCAGTCCCGCCTCTACGTACGAAGCTCTAAGACGAAAGCCTCGCGTCAATTGGGCGGGACTTCAGTCCCGCCCCTACGATCGCCGGTCCAGTGCGGGAACAGCTCGGGGTAGGCGCGTGCGATCGTCGCGGCGACCACCGCATGCCCCTCGCCGGCGAAATGAATATCCTGCAGGTAGAACAGTTGCGCGCCAGCGCGGGCGGCGCGTTCAAACGGTGCATACAAATCGAGGAACGTCAGACCCTGCTGCGCCGACCACTCTTTCACCGATTGATGGAAGTCGCCGGTGACCGTGATGCGGCCATCGCCCATGAGCCGGTATCTGGATGGCACGGCCATGAGCACCAGCTGCGTGTTTTCAGCGCGAACGCGGCGCTGCAGTTCGAGCAGCAGGCCGTCGGACTTTCCCGGCCAGTCCGGGTTCTCTTCCACCACGCCGCCGATGGTCCATTGCTCTTCACCGTAGTGGAGCCACACCCACTCGATTTGCGTGTAGACCATGCGCGCAAACCGCGCCACGTAGAGTGCGCGTAACTGCGAGACCAACCACCCACCGGACGGTCCGTGAATCGCCGTCGGCCATCCATTCGCGTCGAATTCGGCGGTCTCGAGATAGCGGACGTCCTCGCGGAGGTCGTTGCCGAAGAGCAGAAGGAATACGTGTGTCGGCTGCCACTTCCGCACCTCGGTGGTCCATTGCACGAGGTAGATCGCCGGGCTATACGAGCGCACGCCGTAGTTGCGGACGTCGCACGTACCCAGGCCGGCGGCGACGAGCAGGCCCGCAAAGGACTCCTCGAAGCGCACCTGGCCGCCTTCGGTGAACGAATCGCCCATCAGCGCGACACGGCACGACGTGTTGCCCGGGGCCGGCGGTGCCTCCGGTCCGGCAACGACGCGACCTTCGTTGTCGTAGTAGGTGTCGAACCCACCGAGTTCTCGCGACGGATGCATTTGACGGAAGACGTAATTGCGCGGGTGCACGTGATGCAGCACCGGGTCCGGCTCCATCGGCGAACTGCCGAAGCCCAGGCCGAGCGCGCGCAAACCGATTTCCACCGCGACTAACGCCAGTATCAAACCGATCGACATGGCGGCGAGGCGGTACCGAGCGCGGGCCGAACGAACCACGATCGTTATACTACCGTAATGCTTCGCGCGATCCTTGCCGGCGCGCTGATGCTTCCCTTGCTGATGGTGCACGCCGCGTGCGGCACTGCGACGACGGAGACGCATCGAATCGACGCCGGTGGCGGGCAGTCGCTGATCGTGTCCGCGCGCGACGAGGGCCGCGCATCGCGGGCGCTTGAAGAATCCACGTCACGACTGAACGAATGGCTTGGTCCGCGACGTTCGGGCCAGTCGCGCCCCGACACGATCGTGACATCGCGTCTCGGCAGCGTGCCTTCGACGATGGACGTTGAATCGGCGGTGGCGTTTGCTGTGGCTCGATCGTGGTGGCCATCCGACGCGCCTGCTGAAGCCGCGGCACTGATCGATGGCGCCGCGTGGTACCTCCAAAGCCGCATCGTCGAAACGTTGTTCGACTACACCTACTTCCGTTCCGGCCACAGCGCCGATCGGGTGGCACTCTTTGGAGGATGGTGGACGATCGGGTTCGAGTGGCTTCCGTTGGATCGGTGGACCGCGGGCGTCGAACGGCGCGATCGTGCGAGCGAGCCTCGTGACCGCGCGCGGGCCCGGAGCGCGCACGCGTTCGCCACGCTCGAGCGACTGCTGACCTGGCCGGTGTTGCAGGGCGCGTTGTCTGCATGGGTCCAGGGCGATGTGCCGGCGACGCCTGCCGAGGTCGCGCGGGTGATCGGCGAGGCGGCAGGACAGGACCTCGGCTGGTTCTTCGATGCCGCCTTCACTCCCGATCGCACCTTCGACTATGCGATCGGGACGCTGGCCTCAGAGGCGGATCGCGAGTGCGACAAACCGTCGTGCTATAGAACGCGCGTCAGCGCCCTCCGCCTCGGCAACGCCGTGTTCACAGGCTCTTCGCTCAGCCCGTCAGGACCATTCGAGTCAGGTGATGCTGTAGAGATCCTCGTTGGTTTTTCGGACGGGTCGAGCGTGACGGCGCGTTGGGACGGGCGCGCATCCAGCCGTGATTTCGAGTTCGCCAGCGCCGCGCCGGCGGTGTTCGCGGCGATTGATCCGAACGACGTGATCGTGATCGATGAAAACCACCTGAACAACCGCGTCGATCTCGCGGGCGGCACCAATGTTCCGGTGTGGAAATGGACCGCCCGCTGGCTGATCTGGCTTCAGGACGCCATGCTGTCAACTACCGGTTGAGCGATCGCGCAGTCGCGGACCGCGGCCAGGCCGCCACGTACGCTGGTGCGTTGACCGCAACGACAAGCGCGAGCACCGCAACACCGGCCCACCACCACGTCAGTCTCGTCGCCACGTACGCCGGTAACAGCGTTTGCGAGATCACCGTGTATCCGAGCGCGGCCAAGCCGATGGCCGCGGCAGCGGTGCGCAGTCGCGACGTGGCGTCCTTGGGGACATGCGCAAGGAGCCGTGCGGCGAAGGTCCGCGTGGCCGACTGCGACCACGCGAAGCGGTACATCTCGATGCCCCGCTGCGCCGTCAGCCACAGCCGGCTCTGTCGAGCTTCCTCAAACAGCGCATCGAAGGGGTTCATTTGCCGAGCAACTCGATTGACTCGATGGTGCCCTGCGCCTCGTAGCCGGCGGTGCGCAAGGTAAACGGTCCTCCGGTGCGCACGACGCTGCCGCGATACAACCAGCCGCCGCGGGCCTCATCGAGGCCGAGCGACAGGGTGAGCACGGTCGCTCCGCCGCGCCGGTCGATCGCCGACACGATGGCCGCGCGCTCGTCGAGCAACTGATCGCGGTCGCCGGCTCGAATCGCGGTGGCCGGTGCATCCGCATCGAGCCGCAGGAC
>JALDXK010000066.1:0-15616 GCA_032155105.1 Acidobacteriota bacterium | reverse complement strand
AACTCTGGCGGGCGAAGGCGGATGGCATTCTTAATTGTCGGGGCTCTTATCGTCGCAGAAGGCCTCGCCGTCCCGATGGAGACCAACCGCGCGTGGGCGCAGAACGAGGCCATGCCCCCGGCCCGCGTCCAGCCGCGAGATGAATCTCCGGCCGTGTACCAACGCCTCACCGCATTACCGCGGGAATCGATCGTTACCGAGTTCCCCTTTGGCGACGCGGCGTGGGAGATTCGCTACGTGTATTACGCCGCGACGCATTGGCTGCCAATCACCAACGGCTACAGCGGCGCGTTTCCGCCGCGCTACAAGGAGCGCGTCGCGCGGCTGCAGCGCGTCACCGCCGACCCTGAAGGCGCCTGGCAGAGCCTGCGCGAGTCAGGCACTACGCACGTCGTCCTCCACCGCAATGCGTTCGCGAAGGCCGAAGACGCCGATGCCGTCGAGGCGTGGCTGAAATCCCACGGCGCAATTGAGATCGAACGCTTCCCGGAAGGCGATATTCTGTTCAGCCTGGATTTTTAACTTTTAATTTTGAATTTTTAACTTATGAGAAATGATCCGCTCGCCTTTCTCGGTACTGAACTCGAGTCACTCAAACAACAAGGCCTCTATCGCAAGCTCCGCGTGCTCGAGAGCGAGCCGGCCGCCCGCGCCACCTTCGATCACAAGTCCGTCGTCAACCTCTCGTCCAACAACTACCTGGGCCTCACCACGCATCCGAAGCTGGTCACGGCCGCGCTCGACGCGGTGGAGAAATACGGCGTCGGATCCGGCGCCGTGCGCACCATCTCGGGAACCATGGAAATGCACATGGAGCTCGAACGCCGGCTCGCGAAGTTCAAGCACGTCGAGTCCGTCGTGGTGTTTCAGAGCGGCTTTGCCGCCAATGCCGGCACCGTGGCGGCGGTGCTCACCAAGGACGACGTGATCATCTCCGACGAGCTGAATCACGCCAGCATCATCGACGGCTGCCGGTTGAGCAAGGCGCCGATCAAGGTGTTTCCGCACAAAGACGTCGACGCCGCGCGGAAGATCATGCAGGAGCTGCCGGCGAGCCAGAAGAAGATCCTGATCACCGACGGCGTGTTCTCGATGGACGGCGACCTCGGACGCGTGCCCGAGCTGAGCGCCCTGGCCGAGGAGTACCACGCCATCATGATGGTGGACGATGCCCACGCCAGCGGCGTGTTCGGGACCAACGGCAGCGGCACCGTGGATCACTTCCAGTGCCATGGCCGCGTCGACATCCAGGTCGGCACGCTGTCGAAGGCCATCGGCGTGCTCGGCGGCTACGTCGCCGGCTCGCGCGACCTGATCGAGTTCCTCTATCACCGCGCGCGGCCGTTCCTGTTCTCCACCTCGCATCCGCCGGCCGTGACCGCCGCCTGCCTCGCCGCGCTCGACATCCTCGAGACCGAGCCACAGTGGATCGAGAAACTGTGGGACAACACCCGCTTCTTCAAGGCCGGCCTGGAGAAGCTCGGATTCAACACCGGCATGAGCGAAAGCCCGATCACGCCGGTGATCGTCGGCGAGGCCGCCACCGCCGCGAAGATGTCCGACACCCTGTTCGACCGCGGCGTGTTCGCGCAAAGCATCGGATTCCCGACCGTGGCCCGCGACAAGGCCCGTTTGCGCACGATCGTGGCCGCCACGCACTCCAAGGAAGACCTGCAATATGCCCTTGATACGTTCGGCAAGGTGGGAGCGGAACTTGGCGTGATTTAGGACGTCAAACTGTTAGTTGCCGACTGTCGACCGAACTCTTAACTGTCGACTGTCGACTGCAGACTGCAAACGATGCCGAAGGAATTCCTCTCGCGCTACACCGCCGACCTGACCTCGGACGAACTCGGGAAACTCTTCACCCGGGAAACGCCCGAGGCGTATCGGTTCTTCGCGCGCGGCATCAACACCGCGGAGCTCGAGGGCCTGCCGTGGCACAAGAAGACCCTCCGTTACGCCCAGGCGTTCTTCCTCGCCTTCACGATGCGCCTCTCGCCGGCCCGCCGGCTGATGTACGGCGTGGCGTTGGCGTTGTCGGTGATCGGCCTGTTGCAGCTGTTCGCCGGCTTCGGCCTGATGCGTGTGCCGATTCCAATCGCGCTGTTCTTCGTGAACATCCGCGTGCCCGCGCCGCTTTTCGCCAACGGCACGTTGTGGTTGCTCGGCGGCTTCCTGCTGATGAACCTCCTCGTGCTGCTCGAGGTGGCCGATCGCCTCTCGCTCAAGCGCGACCTCGAGGTCGCGCGCGAGATTCAGCAGGCCATGCTGCCCGACGGCACGTGGTCGGGTCCGGGCGTAGAAGCGTTCGGCCTCACCAAGCCCGCCAACACCGTCGGCGGCGACTTCTACGACATCCTGCCGCGCCCCGATGGCACCGTGCTCGTCGCGCTCGGCGACGTGGCCGGCAAGGCGAGCCCCGCGGCGCTGTTGATGGCGCTGCTGCTCGCCATGCTCCGCACGCTCGTCGACGAAGAGCTGCCGCTGCCAGCCCTCGTGCAGCGTCTCAACCTGCAGGTCACCCGCCACGCGCCCGCGTCGCGCTTCATCACGCTGTTCCTGGCTTCGTTCAACCCATCCACGGGCCTGCTGACGTTCGTCAACGCGGGCCAGACACCACCGCTGCTGCGCCGGCAAAATGGATCGATTGAACGGTTGATGAGCGGCGGCGTGGCGCTCGGCATGTTTGCCGGCAGCACCTACGATGCTGGCGAAGTGCAGATGAACCCAGGAGACGCGCTGCTGCTGTACAGCGACGGCCTCACCGAAGCGGAAAGCCCGGATGGCGAACCGTTCGACGAGGCAGGCCTGGAGCGCACCCTCGCGTTGTACGCGGGCGCGTATCAAAAATCTGCTGCCGCCGAGCTGGGACGGGCCGTTTTCGATGCGGTTGAAAGACATCGCAGGGATAAGCGACTCGCGGACGATCTCACGGTTCTCGTATTAAGCCGGTTGGCTTAATTCATCCCTCCGGAGTCTAATACCGCGCAAGGTTACAAGGGTTACAGGGTGACATGGTCACATGGTTCTCTGGGGAGAACTCGTGTAACCCTGTAACCTTGTAACCTTGTAACCATGTAACCCGCAGAGTCACTTGGAATGTTTGGACGGCTCCTTCTTCTCCTCGCGTTCTGCGCCACTCCCGCGATAGCGGGTCAGGCGCAGCCACGGCAGTTGGATGCCGAGGAGCTATCCCTACAAGCGTTTCTAGAATCCGTGCAGACATCGATTTCGACGATGGATCGTGCGCGATGGATGGAGTTGCTCTCGACGACCGCCGATCGCGACAGCGCCACGGAATTCTTCGACGCCATGGTCCCCCAAGGTATCACGCGCGTCGTCGTCAAGGAGCGCGATCGCTCGGCGCTGCAGGGCTCGCTGCCCGGAGAAGGCTATCGCCTCGTCATCGAAGTGTTCATTGAAACCGGACCGCGCGGCCGCATCGCGACGTGGCGGCTCGACATCCGACGCCCACGGGGCGACGACATCGGCCGCCAGCCGTGGCGCATCGTCTCGCAGGATCGCCTCGCGTCGATCGAAGGCCTGCATCGCCTGTCGTTGCACCCGGAGAAACAGTTCACCGTGCGGAACCTGGTGCTGCAGGCGGTGGATTTCGAGCTGCGCTTGCCGGCCGGCGACGTGTTCGTCGCGGAAACACCCGAAGGCGTGACTGCGATGATCCTGGTCGGCGACGGCACCATGGTGTTCAACCCCTCGCCGAAGGAAGAGCGCGGCCAGTTGAAGCTGTTCTCGGGCGCCGAAACGCTCGACACGCCGTTCACTACCGCGTTTGTCCGCATCAGCCCGTTCGAGTTCGAGCAGCGCGTCAAGACCGGGATGCTCGAGCCCGCTGCCGTCGACGCGCGGCAGTACCGGCGCGGCCTCGAGGTGTTCGAGGAGAACACGCCGAAGTCGTTCAATCTCGACTTGAGCGACCTGAGCCGGGACGTGTGGTCGCTGCTGCCGCAGCCCGGCGATTTCGTCGCCGAGGTGCGCACACGCCGGTTCGACGACCTCACTTACGCGCGATCGAGCGGCGAAGCTGAGGACGTCACCATGTTCCAGCGCGAGCGCAAGCGGAACATCGCCGCCTACGCCTCCGAGCAGAAGCTGCAAAGCCGCGGGCGGTTCTTCGACGAGGACGACCTGGTTGATTACGACGTGCTCGATTACGACATCGACGCGGCGTACTACCCGGAACGCGAATGGATGGAGGGCCGCACGCGCCTGCGCGTCCGCATCAAGTCGCACATGGCCGGCGTGCTCACGCTGCGCTTTGCCGAGACCCTGCACGTGTCGTCGGTGACCAGCGACGAGTTCGGCCGCCTGCTGTTCCTTCGCGTGCGCAACCAGAACGGCCTCCTCGTCAACCTCCCGCAGCCCGTCGCGCGCGACTTCCCGCTGACGCTGACAATCAACTACGCCGGCCGCCTCGAACGCCAGCGGTTGCAGAACGAGACCATTGAAATTGGTGGCCAAAGAAATTCTCAACCAGACGACATCCCTTTCGTGCCCGCCGAGCCGAAGTGGCTGTTCAGCAACCGCAACTACTGGCATCCGCAGAACCAGGTCACCGATTACGCCACGGCGAACGTGCGCCTGACCGTGCCGTTCGAGTACCACGTGATCGCGTCGGGCATGCTCGACCCTGGCTCGCCGTCTGCCGCGCCCGCGGCCACCGTGGAAGGCTCATCGAAGGCCGTTCCGCGCCTGACGTATTCCTTCAGCACGCCGCAGCCGGTGCGCTACCTTGCGTTCCTCGTCAGCAAGATGTCGCGCGTCGACGCCGCGACGGTGGCGCTCGACATCGTGCCGAAGGCGCCGCAGGCGCCCGACATGCGCGGGACCTCCACGCTCGCCCAGCAGATCAGCCGCCTGCACACCCTGGCCACCGTCGCGCCGCCGTACGGCGCGCTGACGCTGGCGATGGTCGAAGACGATGTGCCCGGCGGGCATGCGCCCGGCTACTTCGCGATGATCAACAACCCGCCGCCGGTGACGCCATTCAACTGGCGCAACGATCCGGCCGCGTTCCAGGGCTTTCCCGAGTTCTTTCTCGCGCACGAGCTTGCGCACCAGTGGTTTGGCCAGGCGGTGGGGTGGAAGAACTATCACGAGCAGTGGCTGAGCGAGGGCTTCGCGCAGTACCTGGCCGCACTCTACGCCAAGGAACGCCGCGGCGAAGACGCGTTTCGCGAGGTGCTTCGCCAGTTCCGCCGCTGGGCGATCGAGGATTCCGACCAGGGCCCCGTGTATCTCGGGTATCGCCTCGGCCACATCAAGGGCGAGAGCCGCGTGTTCCGCGCGCTGGTCTACAACAAGGGCGCCGGCGTGCTGCACATGCTGCGCCGCCTGGTAGGCGACGAAGCGTTCTTCGCCGGCCTGCGCCAGTTCTACGCGCAAAACCGCTTCAAGAAGGCCGGCACGGACGACCTGCGTAAGTCGATGGAAGCCGCCAGCAAGCGCGACCTGAGTAGGTTCTTCGAGCGGTGGATCTACGACAACGCCATCCCGCGTCTCCGTTTCAGCTCGGCGGTCGAGGGGGAGGAGCTGATCGTGCGAGTGGAGCAGAGCGGCGATATTTTTGACGTGCCGGTCACCGTCGCAGTGACCTACCTGGATGGGAAGACGTCGGAATTCGTCGTGATCGCGGATCAAGCGACAACGGTCGCGAGTTTCCCGCTCACCGGAACGGTGAGATCGGTCGAACCAAACCCCGACGGCGCCGCAATCGCCCATATTGAGCGGCGGTAACTCCCTCCGTGCCCTCCGTCAACCTCTGTGTCCTCGTGGGATAGAATTCAATAGATATGGATCTCGTTACGCTGACCATTGATGGCCGGCAATTGTCCGTCCCGAAAGGCACGTCCGTTCTGAAGGCCGCCATCGAGGCCGGCATCCAGGTTCCTTATTACTGCTACCACCCGGGCCTGGGCATCGATGCGTCGTGCCGCGTCTGCCTGGTCAAGATCGAAAAGATGCCGAAGCTGCAGACGTCGTGCTCGACGCCGGTGGCCGAGGGCATGGTGGTCCACACGCAGGATGCGGACGCCGTCGAGGGTCGCAAGGGCGTCTTCGAGTTCCTTCTGATCAATCACCCGCTCGACTGTCCGGTGTGCGACAAGGGCGGCGAGTGCCCGCTGCAGGATTTCTCCTACGCGTTCGGCAACGACGCCAGCCGCATGGACTTCCCGCGCCGCACGTTCGACGGCGAGGGCGTGAAGGCCGACGTCGACTTCGGCCCGACGCTGATGCTCAACAGGAACCGCTGCATCCTGTGCACGCGCTGCATCCGCTTCATGGCGGAAGTGGACGGCGACGCGCAGATCGGCACCATCAACCGCGGCAACGGCAGCGAGATTGCGACCTTCAACGAGCAGGGCGTGCATTCCCTCCTCTCCGGCAACCTCATGGACGTGTGCCCGGTCGGTGCCATCACCACCCGGCAGTACCGCTTCCGCTCGCGCCCGTGGGACAACCCGCACGCGGTGGATAGCACCTGCACGCTGTGTTCGAAGGGCTGCAGCACGACGGCGTGGCTGAAGGCCAAGCCTGAATGGGCGAAGGGCGCGCGCCTCGCGCGCATCACCCCGCGCTACAACGGGCAGGTCAACGACTTCTGGATGTGCGACATCGGCCGCTTCCAATACCTGTGGGTGGAGGGTGAAAGCCGCTTACGGAGACCCACCCTCAATACGAAGGAAGGCGTGCAGCAGGTCGTGACGTGGAAGGACGCGCTCACCCGCGTGCGCGATGTCCTGAACGCCGCCGGCCGCAAGGACCCCGCGTCGGTGCGCATGCTCGTGTCGGCGCACGCCGCGCACGAGGAGATGTTCCTGCTCAAGCGCCTGGCCGAGGACCTCAAGGGCAACGGCGGCGCGTCGCATGTGCACGTGGCCTGGCGGCGCACCGAGAAACCACAGACGCCGCACACCAAGTTCCGCGTGCCGGCGGTGGATGCGCCGAACGTGAACGGCGCCAAGGATCAAGGCCTCGCGGTGATGGCCACCCCCGACGGCGACGCCGATCTCTCGGCCCTGCGCACCGCGATCGACCAGGGTCGTGTCGCGGTGCTCTACGTGCACGACCCGGGCCCCGATGGATCGATGGGCGACGTGTCGTGGATCGTCGACGCGCGCAAGGCCGGCCGCCTGCCGGTCGTGATCTACCAGGGCGTGCTGCAAACCGAGCTGGCGAAGGTGGCCGACGTCGTGTTGCCCGGCTCCGCGTGGGTGGAGAAGGATGCGATGTACACCAACGACCAGGGCCACGTGCAGGCCGCGTCGAAGGCGATCAACGCGCCCGGCGAGTCGGTGGAAGACTGGCAGATCCTTACCAGCGTGGCCGCCGCCCTTGGCCTGCCCTACACCTACACCACCTCGAAGCAGGTGCGCGCCGACGTCGCGAAGAGCCTGGCGTCGCGTCCCGAGTACGCGGGCCTCGGCGACCAGCTGTTCAACCAAGTCGTCAGCGCCGAGAACTGGCTCAAGTCCAGCAATCCGATGGAACGCTGGAAGTGGGACACGATGTTCCAGGACCTGCCGCCCGTAAAGGGCCACAACGTGCAGATGGAGCAGATGTCGCAGCCCACGGTGATCCCGCTGCGTCTCGTAACGGAAGAGATATCGCGAGCATCGGAATAGACGTAGGGGCGGGACTTTAGTCCCGCCCGAGACCTTTATGCGTACGCGACTTTTGACCGGCGTCGGAACCACCGCCCTCGTGGCGGCCCTGCTGGGCGGCGTTCTGTCGGCGTCCTCCTCCGCGCTTAGCGCTACGGAGGACGAGCAGGCCCCGCGCACCCGGCCCGGGGTGGCCGAATTGGCTGTGATGCCGGCCGCTATTGAAGTCCAGCCTGGCGCCTCGGCCCGCGTCGCGATCACCGTGCGGTTGCCGGAGGGGTTCCACATGAACTCCGACAAGCCGCGCGACGAAAACCTGATCCCCATCACCGTCTCGATGGAGGCGGTGCCAGCCGTGACCGGCGCGACCGCCGCGTTTCCGGAGCCGCTCGATCTCAAACAGGAAGGCGAACCCGTTCCGCTGCGCGTGTTCGAACGCGAGTTTGCCATCGGCGTGCAGGTCAGTGTGGCAGCCGATGCGGTCGCCGGCGCGCACAAGCTCCCGCTGCGCGTTCGCTATCAGGCCTGCGACGAGAAGCAGTGCTACCTGCCGATCACGGCGCCACTCGAACTGAACCTGTCCGTATCGGCGAACGCCGCCGTGGCGACGCCGCCGGCGGCGATCGCGAAGCTGGATTTCGCGAAGGCCGCCGCCGTGCCGATTGTCGCGCCGAGGCCCCTGGCGCCGGCAGCGGCTGCGCCGGCCCCTCCTACCGACGCCATGGCATTGCTCGACCGCTTTGCCGTGCGCGGCACTGAAGGCGGTTATCTCCCCGCCGCGACGTTTACCAAGTTCGTCCAGGACGCGCAGGCCGGCGTGGCCCGGCGGGGAATGTTCGAGGGCCGTGGTCCTCTTGCGATCCTGCTGATCGTCTTTCTCGGTGGTCTGGCACTGAATCTCACGCCGTGCGTGCTGCCGATGATCCCAGTGAACCTCGCCATCATCGGCGCCGGCGCGCAGGGCGGCTCACGTTCGCGCGGCCTGGTGCTCGGCAGCGTCTACGGCGCCGCCATGGCCGTCGTCTATGGCGTGCTGGGGCTCGTCGTGATCCTGTCGGCCCAGACCTTTGGCACGATCAACTCGTCGCCGTGGTTCAACCTTGGCATCGCCGTGCTGTTCGTTGCCCTCGCGCTCGCGATGTTTGACGTGTTCGAGATCGACTTCTCGAAATACTCCGCCAACGTCGGCACCGGATCGAGCCGCGGCTCGGCGATGCTGGCATTCACGATGGGGGGCGTGGCTGCGCTGCTTGCCGGGGCGTGCGTCGCGCCGGTGGTGATCCAGGTCGTGCTGTTCTCGACCAATCTCTACGCCACCGGCACCTCGGCGGCCCTTGCGCTGCCGTTCGTATTGGGCCTCGGTATGGCCGCGCCGTGGCCCTTCGCCGGCGCCGGCATCAGCGCCTTGCCGAAGCCGGGCGCGTGGATGGTTCGTGTGAAACAGGGGTTTGGCGTGATCATCATGCTGACCGCTGCCTACTACGCGTACACCGCGTACGGCATCTTCCGGGATCGGTCGGTCGACCCCGCGCAGGTGTCGTCGAGCGTGAACGAACTGTTGAAGGAAGGCTGGCACGCCGACCTCGCCGAAGGCCTCGCCGTCGCCGAGCGCGAAGGCAAGCCCGTGCTGATCGACATGTGGGCGACGTGGTGTAAGAACTGCCTGACGATGGACAAGACGACGCTGGTGGATCCGTCGGTGAAGGCGGCGCTCGACGGCTTCGTGAAGATCAAGTTCCAGGCGGAATCGCCAGACGAGTCCCCGGCGCGTGAAGTGATGCAGCGATTTGGCGCGGTCGGCCTCCCTACCTATGTGGTGCTGATGCCGAAGAGCTCGCAGTCACGATAACGGCACTCTGACTCGTCCTCCTGCTTTTAACTTTTCATTTTTAATTTTTAATTTTTAACTTCCTGTTATCCTGTCTTCCGAATGTCAGGCAAGCCGGTTCGTTTCGGATTGCTGATAGTCGGTCTCCTCGTCACCGCCGCCGTCGGCTATCGAGCGGTCGAGGACGAGGCCTCCCTCGGACGCGCCTATCACGAGACCATTGTTCACGAGCGTGCGGCCGGACAGGCCCTCGAGACCCTGCTCGATCTGCGCGGCTCCCTCCACGCCTATGTCGCGCCCGGTCAGGGCGTGCCGTTCTGGTCGAATCGAACCGAGCAGCTCCTGAACGCCCTCCGCGATCACCTCGTCATGCTGGACGAGGCCGCGGCGCCGCTCGGCGGCTCCCTCGACGAAACGCTCGACACCGTGGATCAGCTGGCCGCCGCCGAACGGCGCGCCCGCGACTACGCCCGGCGGGGCGAGTCGTTGCTGGCCGGCGACGTCATGTTCACCGAGATCCGCGATCTCACGGCTCGATCGATCGAGCAGCTCCGGACCGCCCGCAACACCATGGTCGCCGCCCACCAGCGGCGCATCTCGGCGCTGCGGACCGAACAGGCGATGCTGGCCGGCGGCGCGGCAGTGCTGTGGTTGGCCATCGCCGCGTTGCTGGTCAAGCCGGTCAAGGCCGAGCCCGTCAAGGACCCGAACGCCTGGCGCGACGAACTGGCCACGGTGGTCAAGAAGCCAGTCCAGAAAGAACCAGAACCCGAGCGAACCAAACCCTTGGAACCCTTGGAAGTCCTGGAACCTTTGGAGACGTTCTTGTCCTCGAGGGTCGTCGAACCCTCTGTGCCCTTGAAGTCCCTTCGGACCGTCAGTGAGATCTGTGCCGATCTGTCGACGCTCTCCGATACGGGGGCGCTCTCCGGCGCCCTCGAACGCGCCGCAACGGTGCTCGAAGCGAGCGGCGTGATCGTGTGGATCGCCTCGAACGACGGCGCCTCCCTGACGCCGGTCGCCAACCACGGCTTCGATCAAAAGCTCGTCAGCCGCATTGGCCGCATCCCGCGCGACAGCGCCAACCTCACCGCGCTCGCGTTCCGCGAGAATGGCGCGCGAATCAGCGCCGCCACCGCCACCGCACCCGCGGCCCTCGCCGTTGCACTCTGCGGCCCGTCAGGCCCCGTGGGTGTGTTGTCGATCGAGCTGAAGTCCGGTGTACCGGCCGATGAAGCCCGCGCCGCCCTGGCCGCCATCTTCGCGGCGCAACTGGCGACGCTGGCCAATCCAGTACCGTCGGTGCCAGCGGGACCGGTGGCACTCGACGCACCCGACGCACTCGACGCACCCGATGCACCCATCCACGTTGAAGAAGGCAAGCGCGCCGCCTTGTAGGCGTTCACCTCGATGAACGTGGTTCTCGCTGAGGACGATCCCGACATTCAGCTCGTGGCCCGGCTGGCGCTGAAGCGCGCCGGCTTTACCGTGACAGTCGTTGGCAATGGACTGGAGGCGCTCGCGGCCATTCGCGAGCAGCCGCCCGCGGTGGTTCTGCTCGACTGGATGATGCCCGAGCTCGACGGGCCCGAAACCTGCCGCCGGTTGAAAGCGGACCCGGCCACCGCCGCCATCCCCATCATCTTTCTCACCGCCAAGTCGCAGGAAGCCGAGATCCAGCGCGGCCTCAGCCTCGGCGCCGCCGGTTACGTGACCAAGCCCTTCGACGCCCTCGCCCTGGGCCAGCAGGTCAAAGACATCGTCTACGGACTCAAGTGACCATCCGCAGGCGCGCGTTCGTCGGCCTCTGGGTGCTTTCGCTGTTGGCCATCGGCGCGATCCTGTTCGTGATGTATTCCCTCAACCAGGCGGCGTTGATGGACGCCGAGCGCCAGCGCATCTCCGAGGTCCTCAACGTCCACGCCACGTTGTGGCGCTCGCTCGTCCAGATCAAGCACGATCAGCACAACTTCGTCGTCACCGGGCTGCCGTCGCTGGCCGAGCGCCTGCAGCGCGAGCGCTCGGCGGTGCACGACTACCTCGCGCGGCAGGCCACGCTCGTCAGGGGCGACGACCAGCGCCAGCGCGTGGGGCAACTGCGCGACATGTTTGCCGCCTGGTCGACACGATGGGACAGTGCCGCGCCGCAAGGCGGCCAGCCGAAAGTGCTGCTCGGCATCAGCGAAAGCGACTTCGAGCCCTTCAACCAGGTGCTGCATCAGTTCAACCAACGCGAGCGCGAGCTCTGGGACGAGGCGTTCAGCCTGCTCGAACAGCGTCGCCGCGTCTTCTTCACCATCGTCGCCATCGCGGGGATGGCCGGCATCGGCCTGATCGCGTTTGTCATCCTCACCACGAAGCGCACCATCCTCGATCCACTGACGGAGCTCACTGAATCCGCACGCCGCATCGAGATGGGCGACTTCACCGCCGCGCACCAGACGCTGCGGCCTGACGAGATCGGCATGCTCTTCAACTCGTTTGCGAAGATGGTGCAGGGCGTCCAGGCGCGCGAACGTGAACTCGCCCATGCGCTGAATGAATCGCGCGAGCTCGCCGCCGTCACCGCCGAAGCGCGCCGCCGCGTCGAGGCTGCGCACGCCGATCTGCTCGCCACGATCGAGACCGTCCCGGCGGCGCTGATGATCTTCGACGTCGACGGCGGTGTGCGCCTGAGAAACCGCGCCGCCACCGAGGTGTTCGGCATCGAGCCGCACGACCCCGAGCTGCGCAAGAACTACTGGAGCCGCTTCAAGCGCGTAGGGAAGGATGGCACGCCAATCCCGCAGGAGCGGTGGGTCTCGTCGCGTGCGCTCGGCGGCGAGACCATCGTCAACCAGGAGCTCGAGATCCATCATCCCGACGGCCGCGTGTACCCGATTTTTGCGAGCGGCGCGCCGCTGAAGAATGCGGCCGGGCAGGTGAACGGCGCCGTCGTCGCGTTCCAGGACATCACCCGCCTGCGCGAAGTCGATCGCATGAAGGACGAGTTCGTATCGATCGTCAGTCACGAACTGCGCACGCCGCTGACCTCCATCCAAGGCTCGATCCAGCTGGTGGTCGGCGAAACCGGCTCGGTGCCGGATCCGGAGCTGCGCAACCTGCTGCAGATCGCGCTCAACAACTGTGAGCGCCTGGTCCGCATCATCAACGACATCCTCGATGTGTCGAAGTTCGAATCGGGCAACCTCACGCTGCACAAGAAGGCGGTGAACGTCGCCGACCTTGTTCGCCAGGCGGTGGAGGTCGTCCAGGGCCCCGCACGCGCCGCCAACGTCAGGCTCGACGCGAAGCTGCCGGCCACCCTGCGGCCCGTGATGGTCGATCCCGATCGCATCGTGCAGGCGCTGGTGAACCTGCTGTCGAACGCGGTGAAGTTCGCGCCGGCAGGGTCCACCGTGAGCCTGGTGGCGACCGGCACCGACAACCTCATCACCGTCGCGGTGTCGGACCAGGGCGAGGGCATCGCGCCCGAGAACCTCAATCGCCTCTTCCAGAAGTTCCAGCAGGTGGACAGTTCGTCGTCGCGCCGGAAGGGCGGCACCGGCCTCGGCCTGGCGATCACCAAGGCCCTCGTCGAGCAGCATGGCGGCCGCATCTTCGTCGATAGCGAGCGCGAGAAAGGCACGCGTTTCTCGTTCACCTTGCCGGCTGCCTCAACGGCAGAAGCCGCGTCGCTCGCTCCGGTGGTGGTCAACCGCGACGCCTCGGCCAGCCTGGCCGTGCACCGCGTCCTGGTGGTGGACGACGATGACGATTTCCGCGCGCTGATGTGCCTGCAGCTCAGGAACGCCGGTTACGTGGTGCTCGACGCGCGCGATGCGCAGTCGGCGTTGCAGATTGCGCGCACGGCGCACCCGGACGTGATCACCGTCGACCTGCTGATGCCAGGCGTGGATGGATGGAGCTTCATCGAGATGCTGCGCAAGGAGGACGCACTCGCCTCGATTCCCGTGGTTGTCGTGTCGGGCGCGAGCGATGCGAAGGCGTCTGGCACGTTGCCGATCGACGTATCGGTAATTGCGAAGGGTGAGGGCACGGACCGGCTGCTGCGTGAGATCAGCCTGGCGCTCGCCGGCCGTCGCGGCGCCACCATCCTCGTCGCCGAAGACGATGCCGACTTGCGCGGGGTCCTGACGACGTCGCTGACCAGGAACGGGCATCGCGTGGTGCAGGCGCGCGACGGCGCCGAAGCGCTCGCCGCGATCGAGCGCGATCACATCGACCTGATGGTCCTCGACCTGGTGATGCCGAACATCGACGGCTTCGAAGTTCTCGCCCGCCTGAAGGAACTGCGCGACGGCGAAACGATTCCGGTGGTGGTGGTCAGCGGTTCCGATCGATCGTCGACGGAACTGATGGCGCTGCGTCTGGGCGCGAACGTCTACCTGTCGAAGCCCATCGCCGCAGCTGAACTCGCCGAAGAAGTGACGCGCCTCCTGACGCGCCACTAACGCGCGATCCGCCCTCTTTGGCCGGGAGTCGGCGGCCTCGAGGGCGGATCACTCTCCCCCGTCCCTACAGAACATCTGACGCCGGCGAGGGCCGAAGAGTCGGGCGTATCGCCCCGCAGCCTGCCGCGCGGACCTGTCCGCCGAAGCGCAGAGCGCGAAGGTGGATACAATCGCGGGATGGCCCAGGCGGTTAAGAAGGAGATCCTCCAGCGCGCGGAGAAGGAACGCGTCAAGTTCCTGCGGCTTCAGTTCACGGACATCCTCGGCGTGATCAAGAACGTCGAGGTCCCCGACCGCCAGTTCCCCGAAGCCCTCGACGGCAAGCTCATGTTCGACGGCTCCTCGATCGAAGGCTTCGTCCGCATCGAGGAATCGGACATGTACCTGCGCCCGGACCTCTCGACCTTCCAGGTCTTCCCCTGGGCGGACGACAAGGGCAACCGCGTCGGCCGGCTGATCTGCGACATCGCCAATCCCGACGGCAGCCCGTTCGCCGGCTGTCCGCGCACCACGCTGAAAAACGTGATTGCCCTGGCTGGCGAACGCGGTTTCACCATGATGGCCGGTCCCGAAACCGAGTTCTTCCTGTTCCTCCGCCGCGACGGCCGCCCCACCACCGAAACGCACGACCGCGCCAGCTACTTCGACCTCGCGCCCGTCGACCTCGGTGAAGACGTGCGCCGCGACATCGTCGTTGCCCTCGAGCAGATGGGCATGCACGTCGAGGCCGCGCATCACGAGGTGGCGCCGGGCCAGCACGAGATCGATTTTCACTACGACGATGTGCTGACGACCGCCGACAACGTGAGCACGTGCCGCTTCATCGTCAAGAACGTGGCGCTGCACAACAACCTGCACGCCACCTTCATGCCCAAGCCGATTTTCGGCGTCGCCGGCTCCGGCATGCACACGCATCAATCGCTCTTCACGGGCGCCACGAACGCGTTCTTCGACGAGACCAACGAGTTCGGCCTGAGCCAGACGTGCATGCACTACGTGGGCGGCCTGCTGCAGCACGCGAAGGGCTTCTGTGCGATCACCAACCCGCTGGTGAATTCCTACAAGCGGCTCGTCCCAGGCTACGAAGCGCCGACGGCGATCGCGTGGTCGGAGAAGAATCGCAGCCCGCTCGTGCGCGTCCCCGCCGCGCGCGGCACCTCCACGCGCGTGGAGCTGCGCCTGCCGGACCCGTCCTGCAATCCGTACCTGGCGCTGGCGGTGATGCTGCGCGCCGGCATCGACGGCATCGATCGCCAGGTCGATCCCGGCCCGCCGGTGAACAAGAACATCTACAAAATGAGCCACCGCGAGCGGCGTCACCTGCGTATCGACGATCTGCCAGCCAACCTGAGTGAAGCTCTGGATGAGTTTGAGAAAGATACGCTGGTGAAGGAAACGCTCGGCGAGCACATCTTCAACCACTTCCTGGAAGCCAAGCGGGAGGAATGGGCCGACTACATCCGTCACGTGTCGCCCTGGGAGATGGACCGCTACCTCGGCGTGTATTGATCCGGGGACACGCGGGCGTCCGTCGCTAGGGACAACGTACTGAAAGCAATCGACCATTCCTTCAGAAAACCTATTGTTTCTGTGCCTTCCGTGGCCCCGGTGATCTGGCACGTCATTTGGAGTATCTGTAGCTAGCCGCGGCGGATCACCGAGGGGCGAACTATCAGGCAGGCGCTGGCATCGCCGCCCTTCGGCCGCAA